>NZ_JAPZSO010000073.1:0-25998 GCF_027531715.1 Microcystis sp. LE19-8.1F
GGAACCATCTTGACCGGTGATGCCAGTAATCAGGGCGCGTTTCGGTTGAGTCATCAGTAATTTACCTAATCGGGAAGAATAAAGACCAGGGCAGGGTCTGACTGCTTATAGCACACTTTAGCCCCTTAGGACAAGTTTGGCGATTAGTTAGGGTTTGCTGAATAAATCTGAAAACCTTGTTGGGTAACACTTTTAGACCTTTTGTCAATCAAAAAGTACCAGATATGGGAGTGATCGGGGGGAAAATTCCGGGACTTTTTCCCTGAAAATTAGGTAATTGACCTCCTCAAAATCGGTAAAACCCTACACCCTACACCCCACCCCCCCGATGTCGGGGGGGTTGGGGGGGCCACACCCTGTCCCCACGAAAAACTTTTTGCCGCAAACCCTAGTTATCGGCACGGTCATGGCAAAATCGCCTTAACCTGAATTCAGGTGTGGCAGTCCCTTTAACCCGCAATCCTTCCCCGTCTCTGGGGTTGCCCCAATCTTGTCCTGAAAACTCTTGCAACAAATAGCACAAATCTGTTATTATGGTTTGTCTGTGTCCCGATTAACCATACCAGTATTGAGAACAAGAAACGACTGTGGCTAATACAAAGTCTGCACTCAAACGAGTCCAAATCTCCGAAAGAAATCGTCTCCGCAACAAAGCGTACAAGTCAGCCGTAAGAACCCTGATCAAAAAATGTCTTGTCGCTGTCTCGGCCTACGGAGCCAACCCCAGCCCAGAAGGGCTAGAAAGCGCCCAACAAGCTCTATCGGAAGCTTACAGTAAAATCGATAAAGCCGTCAAGCGCAACGTCTTGCACCGGAACAACGGCGCTAGAAAAAAAGCTGGTTTAGCCAAAGCTTTGCAAAAAGTTAGCCAAGCTTCCTAAGAAACAAGTAAGCTGTAATCAGGACAGACGCAACAAGCGATCGGGGGTCGATGCAATTAATAGATACGCACGTTCATTTGAACTTTGACGTTTTGCAAGCCGACTTGCCCGCTATCTCCGAACGTTGGCGAAGTGTGGGAGTCGTTCATCTGGTTCACTCCTGTGTCGAACCGGAGGAGTTTGCATCGATTAAAGCCATTGCTGATCAATTCGAGGAAATTTCCTTCGCCGTCGGTTTACATCCCCTAGATGCCCAAAAATGGCGAGACAATAGTGCCGATCAGATCGAATCCCTAGCCCGATCTGATCGGCGCGTCGTGGCGATCGGGGAAATGGGTTTAGACTTCTATAAAGCGGATAATCAAGAGCAGCAAAAACAGGTCTTTTGGACGCAATTAGAAATCGCCCATCGTCTCGATAAACCCGTGATTATCCATTGTCGAGATGCGGCCCTGGTCATGCGGGAGGAAATCAGCGCCTTTCGGCAACAAGTGGGCAAAATTCGCGGCGTGATGCACTGCTGGACGGGCAACCCCGAAGAAACTCAATGGTTTTTAGATTTGGGTTTTTACATCAGCTTTAGCGGCATCGTCACCTTCAAAAACAGTAAAACCGTGCAAGCTGCCGCCCAAATCGTCCCCAGCGATCGCCTACTGATCGAAACCGATTGCCCCTTTCTCTCCCCCAATCCCCACCGCGGTAAACCCTGTGAACCCTCCTTCGTCTTCCACGTGGCCGAAACCGTCGCCCGTCTGCGCGGCTATCCGGTCGAAACCCTAGCCGAACAAACCACCCACAACGCCCGCCACTTATTTCAACTCCCCAGTTAAAAAACATAGTTTATTAGACAGGAGAAAGGAGAAAGGAGACAGCTTTTATTTATTCTCCCCGCTCTGGCACTCCCCTACTCCCCCATCACCGTTCGGCTGAGCTCACGGCCGAAGCCCAACCCCTCACTTCTCACTGATATCCGACCGTCGCTATCGTGTCATCAGCCCTTGTAACCATTATGAACAATCTTACCTTTAACCTCTTACCCGACCTCATCGAAATCCAACACTCCAGTTTTCGGTGGTTTTTGGAAGAAGGACTAATCGAGGAACTGAACAGCTTTTCCCCCATCAGCGACTATACAGGTAAATTAGAACTACATTTCCTCGGCCAGGACTACAGACTCAAAGAACCGAAATACAACGTCGATGAGGCCAAACGACGCGATAGCAGCTATTCCGTTCAGATGTACGTTCCCACCCGTTTAATCAACAAAGAAACCGGAGAAAACATCGAACAGGAAGTCTTTATCGGCGATTTACCCCTGATGACCGAACGGGGAACCTTTATCATTAACGGGGCCGAACGGGTCATCGTCAATCAGATCGTCCGTTCTCCCGGTGTTTACTACAAAGCCGAAATCGACAAAAACGGTCGCCGCACCTACTCCGCTTCCCTGATTCCCAATCGAGGAGCTTGGTTAAAATTTGAAACCGACAAAAACGGCTTAGTCTGGGTCAGAATCGACAAAACCCGCAAATTATCCGCCCAAGTTCTCCTGAAAGCGATCGGATTGAGCGATAACGAAATCTTTGACTCCCTACGCCATCCCGAATTCTACCAAAAAACCCTCGACAAAGAAGGCAATCCCAGCGAAGAAGAGGCACTCCTCGACCTGTACCGCAAACTACGACCCGGGGAACCTCCCACCGTCACTGGCGGACAACAACTGCTCGAATCGCGTTTTTTTGACAATAAACGCTACGATCTCGGGCGCGTTGGTCGTTATAAACTCAACAAAAAACTACGCCTCAACGTCCCCGATAACCAGCGCGTTCTCACCACCATCGACATCTTAGCGGCGATCGACTACCTAATTAACCTCGAATTTGACATCGGCAACACCGACGACATCGACCACCTCGGCAACCGTCGCGTCCGTTCCGTGGGTGAACTGCTACAAAACCAAGTGCGAGTGGGTTTAAACCGCTTAGAAAGAATCATTCGGGAACGGATGACCGTCAGCGAATCCCAAAACCTCACCCCCGCTTCCCTAGTCAACCCGAAACCCCTAGTAGCGGCGATTAAAGAATTCTTTGGTTCCTCGCAACTCTCCCAGTTTATGGATCAAACCAACCCCCTAGCGGAATTGACCCATAAACGCCGCATTTCCGCCCTTGGACCCGGCGGTCTCACCCGGGAACGGGCCGGTTTTGCCGTGCGCGACATCCACCCCTCCCACCACGGTCGCATTTGTCCGGTGGAAACCCCAGAAGGTCCCAACGCCGGCTTAATCGGGTCCCTCGCCACCTACGCTCGCGTCAACGACTACGGTTTTATTGAAACCCCCTGTTACGCGGTGGAAAATGGCCGAGTCCGCTACGATCTCCCCGTTAAATACCTCACCGCCGACGAAGAAGACGATCTCAGAGTCGCACCGGGAGACGTGGCCACCGATGAAAATGGTTATATCCTGGGCGAAACTATCCCCGTGCGCTATCGGCAGGAATTCTCCACCACCTCCCCCGAACAAGTGGACTACGTTTGTGTTTCCCCCGTGCAAATTGTCTCGGTGGCCACTTCCCTGATTCCCTTCCTCGAACACGACGACGCTAACCGCGCCCTCATGGGTTCTAATATGCAACGACAAGCGGTTCCCCTGCTGCGTCCCGAACGTCCCCTTGTGGGTACCGGATTGGAAGCACAGGCCGCTCGCGACTCCGGTATGGTCATCGTTTCCCGTACCAATGGGGTCGTTTCCTACGTCGATGCTAACCGGATTCGCATCAAAGTGGCGGATGAAGACAAAGAGATTTTTGGCAAGAGCGAGATCGAGTACGAAATTCAGAAATATCAACGCTCTAACCAAGATACCTGCTTAAATCAGCGTCCTTTAGTCTATCAAGGTGAACAGGTTGTCCCCGGACAGATCCTCGCCGATGGTTCCGCCACCGAAGGAGGAGAAATCGCCCTCGGACAGAATATCCTCGTCGCCTATATGCCTTGGGAAGGCTATAACTACGAAGATGCGATTTTAATCAGTGAAAGACTGGTGGCACAAGACACCTACACCAGCATCCACATCGAAAAATACGAAATCGAAGCCCGTCAAACTAAGCTAGGACCAGAGGAAATCACCAGGGAAATTCCCAACGTCGGTGAAGATGCCCTGCGAAACCTCGATGAACGCGGTATTATTCGCATCGGTGCCTGGGTAGAAGCCAGCGATATCCTTGTGGGGAAAGTCACCCCGAAAGGCGAATCAGACCAACCCCCCGAAGAAAAACTACTGCGGGCAATTTTCGGCGAAAAGGCACGGGATGTACGGGATAACTCCCTGCGCGTTCCCAACGGCGAAAAAGGCCGGGTAGTCGATGTGCGGGTATTTACTCGCGAACAGGGGGATGAATTACCCCCTGGGGCCAATATGGTGGTGCGGGTTTACGTTGCCCAAAAACGCAAAATCCAAGTGGGCGATAAAATGGCGGGTCGTCACGGCAATAAAGGGATTATTTCTCGGATTCTGCCCCTGGAAGATATGCCCTACCTCCCCGATGGTCGCCCCGTCGATATCGTTCTCAATCCCCTAGGGGTTCCCAGTCGCATGAACGTCGGTCAGGTGTTTGAATGTTTACTGGGTTGGGCCGGGGAAAATCTGGGCGTGCGCTTTAAGATTACTCCCTTTGACGAAATGTACGGGGAGGAAGCCAGCCGTTTAACCGTCCACGGATTGCTAGAAAGTGCCTCGAAAAAACCCAATCGCGATTGGGTGTTCAAGGAAGAACACGCCGGTAAAGTCACCGTCTACGATGGTCGCACCGGCGAACCCTTTGACCGTCCCGTTACCGTCGGTATGGCCTATATGTTAAAACTGGTTCACCTGGTTGATGATAAGATTCACGCCCGTTCTACCGGTCCCTACTCCTTGGTTACTCAGCAACCCTTGGGCGGTAAAGCTCAACAGGGGGGTCAGCGCTTCGGAGAAATGGAAGTCTGGGCCCTAGAGGCCTACGGGGCGGCCTATACCTTGCAGGAATTGCTAACGGTAAAATCCGATGATATGCAAGGACGGAATGAGGCTTTAAATGCGATCGTAAAAGGCAAGCCGATTCCCCGCCCGGGTACGCCAGAATCCTTTAAGGTTTTGATGCGAGAATTGCAATCCCTCGGCCTCGATATCGCCGTTCATAAGGTGGAAAATGCCCCCGATGGTACTTCCCGCGATGTGGAGGTGGATCTGATGGTCGATGTCGGTCGTCGCGCCCCCTCTCGCCCCACCTACGAATCCTTAACCACGGAAGACCTTGAGGAAGAAGAATCGGAAGTGTAATTTCAGTTATCAGTAATCAGTGAGAAGTCAGGAGTCAGTAGTCAGGAGACAGGAGAGAATTTTCAAGGAAAAAGCAAAAAAAAGGACAGTAAAGTAAAAATTTGCCTATTCCCCGTTCCCTATTCCCTGTTTCCTGTTCCCTTTTCTAACTGATAGCTGATGGCTGATGGCTGATAGCTAATAGCTGTTTACTTGTTACCCGGATCGAGATGTTTTATAACCAAACTGTTGACAAAGGAAAACTGAAAAAACTGATCGCTTGGGCCTACCAAAACTACGGTTCGGCGCGCTGTTCACAAATGGCCGATGAATTGAAAAACCTCGGGTTTCGTTTCGCTACCAAAGCAGGGGTTTCCATTAGTGTGGATGATTTAACCGTACCGGCAGCTAAACGACAAATGATCGAAAGTGCCGAACAGGAAATCCGGCAAACCGAACAGCGTTATGTGCGCGGGGAAATCACCGAAGTGGAACGCTTCCAAAAAGTAATTGACACTTGGAATAGTACATCTGAATCGCTTAAAGATGAAGTAATTCGCAACTTCCAAGTTACCGATCCCCTCAACTCCGTCTATATGATGGCTTTCTCCGGGGCGCGGGGTAATATGAGCCAAGTGCGTCAGTTAGTCGGAATGCGGGGATTAATGGCCAATCCCCAGGGGGAAATTATTGACCTCCCGATTAAGACTAACTTCCGGGAAGGATTGACCGTTACCGAATACGTTATTTCCTCCTACGGGGCGCGCAAAGGTTTAGTCGATACAGCCCTACGGACGGCAGATTCCGGTTATCTGACCCGTCGTCTCGTCGATGTGTCCCAAGATGTCATCGTCCGCGAGGCCGATTGTGGCACCAATCGTTACATCGAATTAACCGCCATGACCGATGGCGATCGCGTGTTAATTCCCTTAAGCGATCGCCTATTAGGTCGTTCCCTGGCCGAAGATGTGGTGGTCAATGGAGAAGTGATCGCCAAACGCAACCAGATTATCGATGACGAAACCGCCGAAAAACTAGGGTTACTCGTCGATAAAATCAAAGTCCGCAGCCCCTTAACCTGTGAAGCAGCCCGCTCGGTTTGTCAAACCTGTTACGGTTGGAGTCTGGCCCACGGTCATCCGGTAGATATGGGGGAAGCAGTGGGAATTATTGCCGCCCAATCGATCGGGGAACCGGGGACTCAGTTAACCATGCGTACCTTCCACACTGGTGGCGTATTTACCGGAGAAGTGGCCCGGCAAGTGCGGAGTCCCTTCGAGGGAACCGTGCGTTTTCTGCCGGGGTTAAGTATCCGTAACGTGCGAACTCGCCACGGGGATGAACGGGATCAGGTGGAGGCCCCGGGGGAAATTAAATTAACACCCAAGGATAAAACTAAAGAAACTGTCACCTACTCTTTGACTCCGGGTTCGCTGCTATTCGTCACCGATGGCGCAACAGTAAGCGAGGAACAGTTACTAGCGGAAATTACCTCCGATAAAGTCCAAAAATCCACGGAAAAAGCCACAAAAGACGTAACCAGTGACTTAGCCGGCGAGGTGCTATTCTCCCAATTAGTCCCAGAAGAAAAAACCGATCGCCAAGGCAATACCACCCGCATCGCCCAAAGGGGGGGATTACTATGGATTCTCTCCGGAGAAGTGTATAACTTACCCCCAGGGGCTGAACCCGTGGTCAGTAACGGCGATCAAGTACAAGTGGGGGATGTTCTGGCGGAAACTAAGTTGGTATCCACTAACGGCGGTTTGGTGCGTTTAGCCCCCAATAGCCGGGAAATCGATATCGTCACCGCTTCCGTGTCTTTGGATCAGGCCGAAGTAAAAGTAGAAAGCAGTGCCGGTCGGGAACAATTTATTATTCATACGGTCGATGGTCAACGCTTCCTGCTGAAAACCACTCCGGGGACAAAAGTACAGAATCATGCCATTGTCGCCGAGTTAATCGACGATCGCTATCAAACCCACACCGGCGGGATGATTAAATACGTCGATATCGAAGTCTCCAAAGGCAGCCGCAAACAGGGTTATGAAATCACCAAAGGCGGCACGATCCTCTGGATTCCCGAAGAAACCCACGAAGTCAATAAAGATATCTCCCTCTTACAGGTGGAAGATGGGCAGTATGTGGAAGCAGGGGAAGAAGTGGTTAAAGACATCTTCTGTAACTCTAGCGGTGTGGTGGAAGTTATCCAGAAAAATGACATCCTCCGGGAGATCATTGTCAAACCGGGGCTGTTATTTATGGATCTCGAACCGGAATCCTCCGGAATTGCCCAAGAACAGTTAATTTACCCCGGGACACAGTTGACTCCCGAAGTCACGATCGAGGAGTTACGGCAAGCGGAATGGGTGGAAACTAACGAGGGCTTGGGGTTACTACTGCGACCGGTACAGGAGTTCACCGTACAGGACCAATCCACTTCTCCCACCCAAGGTTCGGCTAACCAAGAAGGAGGACGACATATCGAACTGCGATCGGTGCAGCGCATTTTCTTTAAAGACGGGGAAAGAGTTAAATCCGTCGAGGGTTGTCAACTGATCAGCACCCAATTAGTCCTAGAAATTTCTAGCGAAGAACCGGAATCGGTCTCCCATCTGACGGCCGATATCGAGTTAGAACCGATCCCGCAGGGATCCGCGAAGCGGTGCGAGGACAGCGATTGTCAGCGTTTACAGTTAGTTATTCTCGAATCTCTGGTGCTGCGTCGGGATAGTGATAGTGATCCTTTAGGGGGTAATACTCATACTCGCGTTCTCGTCCAAGATGGCGATGAAATTCCACCGGGGGCAGTGGTGGCCCGAACCGAGATTCAGTGTAAGGAAACTGGAGAAATTCGCGGGATTCGCAAGGGTAGCGAAGCGGTGCGCCGTCTTTTAATCGTGCGTACCAGTGACGAGTTTATTCTCCCGCTCCCCTTCGACGTAGCTCAGGGCAAGGCTGTTGCTCCCACCGTCAAGGCTGGGGATCTGGTGATCGCCGAAACCGAGATCGCTGCCGGGGTTTTAGCCCCCAATTCTGGTCAAGTGCTGGCCGTTGAAAAAACCGCCACCGGCTACGAAATCCGTCTGCGTAGCGCCCGACCCTACCGAGTATCGGCGGGGGCCATTCTGCACATCGATGAGGGGGATTTAGTCCAACGGGGCGATAATTTGGTGCTGTTGGTGTTTGAGCGCTCGAAAACCGGGGATATCATTCAAGGTTTACCCAGAATCGAAGAACTGCTCGAAGCCCGCAAACCAAAAGAGGCTTGTGTCCTGGCACGCAAACCGGGAGTTTGTCAAGTGGAGTACCAAGATTCTGAGATTGTCGATATTAAGGTGGTCGAGGATGACGGTACGATCAGTGAATATCCGCTTTTAGGCAGTCAAAACCCTCTGGTGAGCGATAATCAGCGTATTGATGTGGGTCAGGCGTTAACCGATGGTCAGGCTAATCCCCACGAGATTTTAGAGGTGTTCTTTAATTATTATGTGGATAGCCTGGGCAGTTACGAGGCGGCCCTGAAAGCCTTGGAAAAAACCCAGATGTTCCTCGTCGATCAGGTACAGTCGGTTTATCAATCCCAAGGGATCGATATTGCCGATAAACATATTGAAGTGATCGTGCGTCAGATGACCTCTAAGGTGCGGATCGATGACGGCGGCGATACCAGTATGTTACCTGGGGAATTGTTGGAACTGCGACAGGTGGAGACGGTCAACGAAGCCATGTCGATCACCGGTGGGGCGGCAGCTAAATATACGCCTGTACTACTGGGGATAACCAAAGCTTCCTTGAATACCGATAGCTTTATCAGTGCCGCCTCCTTCCAAGAAACCACCCGCGTCCTCACCGAAGCGGCGATCGAAGGCAAGTCCGACTGGTTACGGGGTCTCAAGGAAAACGTGATTATCGGTCGTCTGATTCCGGCGGGTACTGGCTTCAATTCCCACGAAAACACGGCGGGGATCAGCGATTACACCCCCCCAGAGGAGGAATATAACTACAACAATCGTAGCTATTACGCTCCCCCCGGCGGCCTCGGCTTGCCCCCTCGTCCCGGTTTCGGCGATAGTAGTGACGATAGCGATATGATTCTTGACGATCAAACCGCTCGCGCCTACGCTGAGGGTGATGTGGTCGATTTAGAGGATGATGAGATGGCTTTTCTTTCTTCCCGCGGCAGCAGTCGCTTTAGTCGCCAACCCATCAGCGATCGCTGGTCAGAAGCTGATGAGGAAGGGGAGGAGGACGATTTCGAGGAGGATTACGAAGAAGAAGAATAATCGTCTGTCGAGATATTACAAGGAGCAACGGGAGACACGGGGAGGCAAGGGCAATTTTTCTAGAGAAAAACCCTTGTTATCCCCCAAAAATCTCCTGCTTCTCTCCCCAAACTCCCTAATTTTCTGGCTAATTCACACTAAATCCGGTTATTAAAGACTGATTATCTATTGCCCCTTTTGCCGTTCGGCTGATCTCACGGCCTTTTGCCTTTTGCCTTTTGCCTTTTGCCTGTCCTAATATGTAGCCTATACTCAACGGATTTAGTATCACCTGAGTTTGGCAATAAAAGACGGCTGCCTTTTTTGTCAACCAGAAAGGAGACAAAGTAAGGATTTTCTGAATTTTCTCTCAAGTCGGGATGACAGGATTTGAACCTGCGGCATCCTGCTCCCAAAGCAGGCGCGCTACCAAGCTGCGCTACATCCCGAAGTAAACTCCTTTTTTAGTATAGCCTAAGAGCCGCATTATTAATCGGGATACCAAAACATCCCTTTGATACCTTCGGGATCGAGAACAAAACCGAGACGACGATAGAAATCCACCACCTGCGGATCGGCGAAAAGAGTTATATTACTGATGTCCTCACCCCGCAACTTCCTAATCATAAATTTCATTAATGCTTTACCAAAGCCTTTACTTTGATAGTGAGGATGAACAACCACATCCCAGACCGTAGCATTAAAAGCGTGATCGGAAGTGGCACGAGCAAAACCCACTAAACGACGGCGATTACCTCGCACTTCCCACATCGACACCACTAAAAAACTACATTCGATCGCCTTTTTAACTTTGCGTAAAGGACGACGGGCCCAACCTACCGAGTCACAAAGTTCTTCTAACTCATACAGATCTAGCTCTCGATCGGTACTAAAAAACACTCGCGTCTGTCCGAGGTCGTTCTGGGCAACCTCTACCAAGTCTCCCGAATAGTCAGGTGGTGCAGTGACTTCCGAGCTATTAAACAATCTTTTCCAAAAAACCATGCCGGGGGGCTACTGCCTCAATATTGTCCTTTTAGCCTAGTATATTTTATTTTCCCCTCTCTAAGAACAATCGGGCAACCTGAGTCCAAATTTGATTGGTTGAGTACGGAGAGGGTGGGATTTGAACCCACGAACCATTGCTGGTTACTCGATTTCAAGTCGAGCGCGATCGACCACTCTGCCACCTCTCCAAGGCAGTCAGACCTATATCCTATCATTACATCTCTTGCATAAATCAAAAAATTTTCCGCAAATGTAGGGAAAAGGGCTGCATATTATCGGGTTAAGGGTTAAGGATTAAAGGTTAAAATTTCCCCCTTCCCCCTTCCCCGACTTCTGCAAGAAGTCTATTCTAGTCAATTAGAGGCGTAATTAGGGCTTTCTGAGCAGGATTTTGGGCGGGCCTATCGGCCAGACCAGGATCACTTCCCCTTACCCCCCCACCGAGATGACCGACTTATTTCTTTAATTTCTGTAATTTTCGGCTTTCACGGGGGAAAACTCAAATTAGAATAGGGAGGAGTGCCTTGAAATTGCTGTTTTGACGTATAATCACCTCAATAAAATTTAGAAGCTTCTAGAGTTGATAGTTTTAAACCGTTCTGTGAGGAAAATGTATTTATTATGAGTTCAATTATTGAAATCGGCGACCAAAAAATTAGCGAGTCAGAGGTCTTGCCTCTTTTGGCAAAATATGGTATGTTGCCGCAGTTAATCCGGGAAGTAATTATCGAGCAAGCGATCGCCAATATCGCCTGCAATCCCGAAGAAAGAAACGCGGCCTATTCCCGTTTCTATCAAAATAATCAAATTGCCAACGATGAACAAATGAAATCTTGGTTACAACAAAACGGGATGAATTCCGAACAACTAGAATATCTAATTCTTCGGGACATTAAATTGGAAAAATTTAAACAGGAGACTTGGGATAACAAAGTAGAATCCTACTTCTTGCAAGTTAAAAATCAATTGGATAAGGTGGTTTATTCCCTGATTCGGACAAAAAATATCGGCATTGCCCAAGAACTATTTTTCCGGATACAGGATCGAGAAACTAGCTTCGCTGAACTAGCCAAAAAATACTCCCAAGGAGCAGAAGCAGAAACCGGAGGACTAATCGGACCGGTGGAACTGAGCAGCCCCCATCCCCAGATTGGGCAAATTCTCAAAGCTAGTAAACCGGGGCAACTGTGGCCACCGACGCAAGTGGGAGAATGGGTCGTAATTGTCCGGTTAGAAAAATACTTATCCTGTGAACTGGATACTCCCACCCGTCAACGCTTACGCAATGATTTATTCCAACAATGGTTAATGACTCAAATGCAAACAGTGAAATTTATCCCCGAATCAACCCTTCGACAAAGCTCAGGGCAAGCCCCAGTTAATAGCGAGCAGTTATCGGTTATATAGCATTCCTTGGAAAACCGGGTAAACCCAGTCTTTTCGCCTAATTATTTGCCAACCTAGTCAATTTTCGCCTAGCTAATGAGTTATACCACCTTAGATTTTACCGCCTTTCTGGAGACTGTACAGCCCTTCGATCGCCTGCCCGTCGAGGTTAGACGTTCTCTGGGCCAGAAATTACAACCCTTTCGCTATGAGATGGGCAATGCGATGCTCAAGTGCGATCGCTTACCCTCTCACCTCGTCCTTCTCTACGAGGGAGAGGCCAGACTTTTGGGTTACGATGCTAGGGTAAACAATCCGCTGCCGGTCACTTTGGCTAAATTGCAGCCGGGGGATTTATTCGGGTGGATGAGTCTTCTGCGCGGTAGCCCCTGTGAAACGGTGATCGCTTCTTCGGAAGTCACGATCTGTTTAACCTTAAAAGAAGAGGATTTTTGGTCTTTAATCAACAATTACCCAGAATTTAAGGAACATTTCTTTAAAGAAACCTCGATCGCTGAAGTTTATGCTCTCCTAGGCTCCTATCTCAATCAACAGGCCTGGGGTGGGGGAGACCTCAAAGAAATTGCACAGGCTCTTTTAAACAAAGCTTGTGTGTCCTACGACCAAATTAACGATGATTATCTCTGGTTAGTCAGCGAAAATAGCGATAATTATCCTATCGGCACAGTTATCACCCAAAATAATCCGACTAAGACCCGCTTATTAGGTCTTTCCTCCGCTCAGTTAGACGAATTCTTGACAGTTGCAACCGAAGCAGCCGCGGAAACAGAAACGGATGATATCTGGGAAACCCAAGTCATTAGAGGAAATAAACCCACCCAAGTATTAGATATCCCCCAGGGACAAATAAGCGACATCACCAGCGATCTCCCCGTTGAAAAAACTGTCCAGAAAAACCGCAAGTCATATCCTTTTTTCGGGGGAAAAACGGAATTAGAGGCGGTGAGTGCCTGTTTTCAGATGCTCTGCAAATATTTTAATATCCCCTTTCGCAAGGACGTGATCCAACGCATCCTAGCGGATCAACTGCAAAGAACCGGCAGCCTTTCCCTACCTCTGTGTGGGGCTGTAGCCGAGGTAGTGGGACTCCATAGCCAATTAGTACCCCTAAATGCCTCTTCCTTGCCCAATATTAACCCTCCTGCCCTAATTCGCTGGCAAGACACCATCGTTATCCTCTACGAAATTAATCAACGGGAAACCACGATCGCTGTTCCCCAAAGGGGGATAATTAAACGCAAAACCAGCGAATTTCTGGAATCTTGGGGCGAAAAAGGGGAAGTAATTCTGCTCAAACCCACCAAACACACCCAGCAACAGCGTTTTGGCCTATCATGGTTTTGGCCTTCTGTCAAGAAACATAAACGAGTCTTAATAGAAGTTTTTATCGCTTCTTTCTTCGTGCAGTTATTTGCCCTGGCCAATCCCTTGATGATTCAGGTGATCATCGATAAAGTGATTGTGCAGAATAGCCCGGAAACCTTGAATACCCTCGGGGTTTTCCTGTTAGTAATTGCCGTTTTCGAGGGAATTTTAACCTTTTTGAGAACATCTCTTTTTGTCGATACCACTAACCGCATCGACATGACCCTCGGTTCGGAAATTATCGATCACCTGCTGCGCTTACCCCTAAAATACTTTGAACGGCGGCCGGTGGGGGAAATTTCGACAAGAATCAACGAATTAGAGAATATTCGGCAGTTTTTAACAGGTACAGCCCTGACGGTGGTGTTAGATGCCATTTTCTCGGTTATCTATATCGTGGTTATGTTGATCTATAGCCCGATCCTAACCTTTTGGGCCTTGGGAGTCGTGCCGATTTTAGTTCTCTCCACAGCTATTTTCGCACCGATCGTGCGGCGACAACTGCGAGCAAAAGCCGAACGAAACGCCGAAACCCAATCCTATCTCGTGGAGGTAATGACGGGAATTCAAACGGTGAAAGCACAGAATATCGAATTGCGTTCCCGTTGGCAGTGGCAAGAGCGTTATGCGCGCTATGTGGCCGAAGGTTTTCAAACGGTAATGACCTCAACTTTGGCCGGTTCCTTTAGTCACTTCTTTAACCAATTATCGGGTTTATTAGTGCTGTGGGTGGGAGCAGCCTTAGTTTTAGACGGAAAACTCACTCTTGGTCAATTAATCGCCTTCCGGATTATCGCTTCCTACGTTACCTCGCCGATTCTGCGTTTGACCCAACTCTGGCAAAACTTCCAAGAAACCGGCTTATCGCTGGAAAGATTAGCCGATATCGTCGATACTCCCCAAGAAGCGGAACTTGATCGCCAAAATATCCCCATGCCCTTAATTAAAGGCCATGTCACCTACGAAAACCTCGCTTTCCGCTTCAATCCCCACGGCGCCCTGCAACTATACAACGTCAATTTAGAATTCCCCTCTGGCACTTTTGTCGCTTTGGTGGGAGAAAGTGGCGCCGGGAAAAGTACCATCACTAAACTATTAGCCCGTCTCTACGAACCAGAATCGGGACGGATTCTCATCGATGGCTACGATATCAACAAAGTGGAACTCTATTCCCTGCGTCGTCAAATCGGCATGGTTCCCCAAGAAACCCTATTATTTGACGGTACGGTACAGGAAAATATCGCCCTGACTAACCCCGATGCTACTGTGGAGGAAATTGTCTCGGCAGCAAAAGCAGCCGCAGCCCACGAATTTATTATGACCCTGCCCAATGGCTATAATACCCGCGTCGGTGAACGGGGGGCATCCCTATCGGGGGGACAACGACAACGGGTTGCGATCGCTCGTTCCGTCCTGCAAAGACCGCAAATTCTCATTCTTGATGAGGCCACCAGCGCCCTCGACTATAACACCGAACGGCAAGTGTGTCTGAATCTCAAAGAAGCTTTCAAGGATCATACGGTCTTCTTTATCACCCATCGTTTAGCTTCGATCAAATCCGCCGATATTATTGTCATGATGGATAAAGGGACAGTAGCGGAGGAAGGCACCCACGAGGAATTAATGGCCAAAAAAGGCCTTTACTATACCCTCTATAAACAACAGGATTCGCAAATCTAGTCAGTCGGGAGACAGGAGACAGGAGACAGGAGCCGGTAGTCAGGAGATTGCCTTTATTTATGATCCCCACTACCCCACTACCCTCTCCCCAATTCATAATTCATAATTGATAATTTCCTCTCCCCGCCCTCATCTCCCCACTTCCCTAACACCCAACAAATATAGGAGAATCCCTATGAACGGTAATTCTAACAACGGTCAAAACGGCAACGGCAACGGTAAAAGCGATGAACTTACCCAAGCGGGTAAAAACGTGGCCACTACCACGAAAAATAAAAGTATTACCCCTTCTTTACCCACTTTCAGCCCACCAGAACAATCGGTGATCCTGAAACAATCGCCCATTTGGTCGCGGACGATTATCTGGACATTAATGAGTGTCACCACTGCCGCTTTAATTTGGTCAGCGTTCGCCAAAATCGAGCAGGTGGTGGGCGCCCAAGGACAACTTAAACCCCAGGGCAAAGTGCAAGAAGTACAAGCACCGGTGAATGGGGTAGTACAGGAAGTTAAAGTTAAAGACGGCGATCGAGTTAACAAAGGTGATTTACTGGTTTTAATGGATTCCAGTGCCTCGAAAGTGCAGTTAGAATCGTTGAGAACAATTCGCACCACTGCCGAGAAGGAAAATCAATTCTATCGTCTCCTAATGGCGCAGGATCTGACACCGGCACAAGTGGAGAGTTCGATCGCTCAATTAAAATTACCGAGTGAAATCGCCGATTTAGCCCGTAATCGTGCCGCTTTAGTGGCGGAAAATCAACTTTATCAAGCACAGGTCAGTGAAGGTGCTTCTAGCTCTGCTTTACAAGGGGATCAATTAGCCCGTTTAGGGGCTGCCCGACGGGAGGCCAATTCTCGACAAGCGGCCGCTAGATTGGAAATGGAACAATTAGAAAAACAATTGGCCCAAACCAGAGTACAGTTGGCCGATGCCCGCTCGCAATTAATCAAAGATCGTCTCGTCCTTGAAGAAATTAAAACTCGTAATGGCAATGCGATGAAACAGGGCCAAGAAAGCTTGGATATCGAGCGTAATATTCTCAAAGATATTGAACCCTTGGGGGATGAAGGTGCGATCGCCCGTTATCAGATTAATAAACAAAAACAATCAGTCACCGACCGTCAAAATGAACTGCAGCAGCAAGAGGCTAACGGCAAAATCGATCGAGAAAAACAAGAGAAAGAAGTACAAACCCGCATCGCCGAAATTTCCCGTTTGGAACAGGAAGAAAAGCGTTATTCCTTGTTGATCTCCCAAGCGCGAGAAAAGCTGATTAATACCACGGTAATCACGGAAAAAGATGTGCGCGATAAAATGGCGGACAATCACAAACGGATCGCTGAAATCGATAGTCAGATCAGTCGCATTATCATTGATAACAACAAGCGCATTGCTGAACTAGACAGTCAAATTAGTCAAGCACAACAGACGATTAAATATCAAAAAATTACCGCCCCGATTGATGGTGTGGTCTTCGATCTCAAGGCCCGGCCCGGGTTTGTTCCCCAACCAAGTCAAGCGGAAGCATTATTAAAACTTGTTCCCGATGGCTGTCCCACCCAAGTCAAAGATGCTGCTAAAGGTTGTTTAGTGGCAGAGGTGGACGTGACTAACCAAGACATCGGTTTTGTGCGCGAGGGACAAAAAGCCGATATTCGTATTGATTCCTTTTCTTACAGTGAATACGGCGATATTAAAGGAGAAGTAATCTCTATCGGTTCCGATGCTTTACCTCCCGATGAAAATCACCGTTTTTATCGGTTCCCAGTCCGGGTACGCTTGAACAGTCAAGAGTTAGTTTTGAAAGATAAATCCACTCTGCCGCTGCAATCGGGGATGTCCGTGAGCGTGAACATCAAAGTCAATGAAAATCGCACCGTTTTGGGACTATTTACCGATATGTTCAATAAACAGGTGGATACTCTCAAACAAGTCCGTTAAGCGAAAAAATTCGGGGGTAGATCCTGCCAACGGCCCGATCCGATGGCGCTAATCGCTTCCGAGAGGTTAACTGCACCGGTATAAAGAGCGCGGCCCACGATTACTCCCGTTACTCCCAAAGGTTCCAAAGACAATAAACTCAGTAAGTCCGTCAGAGAACTAATGCCCCCAGAGGCGATGACGGGAATTTCGACGGATTCGGCTAATTCTCGCAAAGCCGCCAGATTAGGGCCAGAAAGCGTGCCATCTCGATGAATATCAGTGTAGATAATCGTGCTGGCTCCTCTTTTTGCCATATCTTGACCGAGAGCGATCGCATCTACCGCAGAAGTTTCTAACCAACCCCGGGTGGCTACTTTGCCATCGCGAGCATCAATACCGACAATTATTTGCCCCGGAAAGCTTTGACAAAGTTCGCTGACCAATTCTGGCTTTTCTACGGCTACTGTCCCTAAAATCGCCTTTTCTACCCCGATTTTTAGGAGATTACTCACCGTTTCTAGATCTCGCAGTCCACCCCCCACCTGTACGGGAATGGCAATATCATTAAGAATTGTTTCAATAGTTGACAAATTAACCGATTTACCCTCTTTGGCTCCATCCAAGTCAACTAAATGTAATCTGGTTGCCCCTTGATTGACCCATTCTCGCGCCACTATTGCGGGATTATCGTTAAAAACCTGCGATTGTTGGTAATCTCCCTGATAAAGTCGCACACATTTGCCATCGAGAATATCAATAGCGGGGATAACTTCCATGTTTTTCTCAATATCTAACTAAGGAGCGTTTTTTATTATATAGTACCAGCCGTCAGAATTCAGGAGTCAGGAGTCGGTCGTCAGGAGACAGGAGACTCCGAGACAGGAGATTGCCTTTATTTATTCTCCCCTCTCCCCGCTCCCAATTCATAATTTATAATTTATAATTCATAATTCCCTCTCCCCACTTCCCACTTTCCTATACCTTTTAAACAGGATTTAGTATGAGGGGTCCCTTGGCCAGCTATTTTAGCTATTTCTGGTTGTTTATAGATAATCTTCAGAATATTAATCGATTCCTAGGGGAAAAAATTCTTCTAGAATGATAAGTACATATACGAGAGGAATTATACTCATGTCTGCTGGGAAGTTTCAAACAGCCGCTTCATTATCCTATCGAGAGCTAGAAATACTCGATTTAGTGGCTAATGGTTTAACTAATCAAGAAATCTCGGAAAAGCTAGAGATTAGTAAGCGTACCGTTGATAATCATATTAGTAATATCTTGACAAAAACAAAAACCGATAATCGGGTGGAATTGGTGCGTTGGGCATTGCATTGGGGTAAAGTTTGTCTGGATGATATTAATTGTTGTATTCTTCCTTCCCCAGCGCCGACCGATGATCAGGTTTCCTAAACTTCTGGGACTTTTGCTTGCGGTTAATATCATCAGTCTGGGGGGATGTAGTGATGCGGGTTTTGTCACCCCTCCCCAACAGCTTTTAGGAAATACTTTAAATACCCCTTCCTCTGAAGATAATCCCCGTTTTAACTACGATGGTCGTTATCTGGTTTTTGCCTCCGATCGCAGGGGTCAACGAACGATTTATTTATTCGATCGAGTGGCTAATCGTTTAGTTCCCCTACCGGGGTTAAATCAAGCAAAAACCTATCAAGATCAACCGGATATTAGTGCTGATGGTCGTTATATTGTTTATGTATCGGAACAGTCCGGTAAACCCGATATATATATTTATGATCGACAAACTCTGCAAGCAAAAAATCTCACCGACAATATTTTAGGAGAAGTGCGTCGTCCGACGATTAGTGGTAACGGTCGTTTCATTGCTTTTGAAAGTAATCGTTTCGGTCAATGGAATCTGGAAATATTCGATCGAGGTGGCGAAATTTCTCCTTCTTTACCCCCGATCAATTCTTCCCCGTCTCGATGATCACTGATCAGTAAACAGTAATCAGTAATCAGTGAAAAGACAGCGCTGTTACTGCCATTTGATGATGCACACTTAACCTGAATTATTCACCAATTGCCAAAACCCTGATTATGAGAGGGTCTCAAAAAACAGTCTGTTTTTTAGCTAGATCCCTGAATGATTTTCCGAGCAAGGCTTTTGAGTATTTTCCCAAATTTTCATGAATAATACAGGTTAATACTCAAAACTGATAACTGATAACTGATGACTGATAACTGATAACTGACAAGGCCGACAGCTTTCTTTTGCCTTTGGCCTTTTTACTTGGTATAAAGTAGGTTTATTGAAGAAGTGGAGGGAATCATCATCCTATGGCGATAATGACAAAATCATTTAGACAAAGACTGGCAGAGATTTTCGGGTTTGACCTGCGATCGCTGGCTTTATTTCGCATTGCCTTGGCGTTAGTGGTTTTAGTAGATTTATCGGTTCGTTTTAGCCAATTAACCGCCCATTACAGCGAATTAGGGGTTTTACCACTAGGAAGCTTATCGAAAGTCTCTGCTAGTCCTTTTTACTGGTCTATTTTTGCTCTCAGTGACTCGGTGCTGGTGCAGAGTATCCTATTTATTGTGGCCATAGCGATCGCATTATTGCTTTTAATTGGCTATCATACCCGTTTAGCCACGATCGCCACTTGGGCGCTAATCGTCTCTTTACATCATCGCAACCCCCTGTTACTATTTGCCGCCGATGACGTAATCCGGGCAGTATTATTCTGGGCGATGTTTTTACCCCTTGGTGCCTGTTATTCCGTGGAAAGTGCCTTAAACACCAATCCCAACCCTTTACCCAAGCGTGTGGTTTCGGCCGCCACGGTGGCTTTTATGATACAGGTGTGTTACATCTATATGTGGTCAGTGGTCTTTAAACTCAAAAGTGAGACTTGGTGGCCCGACGGTACAGCCGTTTATTACTCTCTTAGTTACGATCAATACGCTACCGCTTTGGGGAGTTTTTTACTGACTTTACCGCAGCAATTCCTCAAATTCCTAACAATTTCAGCCCTAGGCTTTGAATGGTTCGGTCCGCTCTTGATGTTTGTTCCCTTTCGCAATAGTTTATTTAAAATAATCGCCGTAGTTTTCTTTATTTTCTTGCATACGGTTTTTGCACTGATTCTACATTTAGGGGTTTTCCCTTTCTTGAGTGTTACCCATTGGTTGCCCATTATCCCTAGCTTAGTCTGGGATTGGGGACAAAAACGGATAAGAAACCCAGAAAGAGAAGGTTTAAGGATTAATTATGATCGAGATTGTGGATTTTGCAAGAAAGTTGTTCATCTTCTCCGCACTTTTCTCATTTTACCCGGCACTCCCCTGTTAGTCGCTCAGGATAACCCCTCAATATACGAGGATATGGTGTCCCAAAATTCTTGGGTGGTGGAAGATTGGCAGGGAAAACGTCGGTTTAAATGGTCAGCAGTGGTTTATATTGTCAGTCTTTCGCCAATTTTCTGGTTTTTAGCGCCAATTTTGCGTTTACCGCCCCTCATGACCCTGGGAACGAGAATTTATGAGTGGATTGCCTCCCATCGTCGTTTTATGGGCAATTTCACCAAACCTCTCAAGTTTCGTCCCCTGACGATTAAATCCTCTTTACCCTTAAATATTTTGGCAATTTTCTTCTTATTGTTGGCCAGCATCTGGAATTTACGCAGTTTTGTCCGGCAATCGGTCGATAGGGGCGATTTAAATACACCTCTAATTCAATCCCTCGATCGCTTGCTCACCCGTCGTACTTTTAATACAATTGATATTCTGGCAAGAATAACTCGTTTAGACCAGTATTGGACTATTTTCTCCCCTAGTCCCCCTCGCGATGATGCTTGGTTTGTGGCAGTCAGTCAATTAGCCGATGGTTCCACGGTAGATATATTTAGAGAAGGACAGCCGGTAATTTGGGATAAACCCACGGATAGCGATCGCAATCGTTTGTATAAAACCATGCAGTGGCGAGTATATTTTATTAATCTTAATCGAGCTATCGGTCGGTCAGTTTATGGAGAGTTTGGTCAGTATCTCTGTCAAAACTGGAATCAGCAGCACAGTAGGGATCAACAGATTAAATCCCTGCAACTTTATATTATGCGGGAAAGGACTGTCCCCCCCGGAGAAAAACAGGGAATCGAAAAAGAGCTAATCTGGCAGCAAAATTGTCTTTAATCAGTTATCAGTTATCAGTTATCAGTTATCAGTTATTAGTCAGATCAAAGTTATCTTGTCATGTTTGTCAGAAAAATGGCTAATTAATGAAACAACAAATAACTAAAATCTGATTGCCTCTTTTTCCCTTTCCCACTAACTACCGCTCAACTTTAAACATCGCTAGAACCGCTCTGGAGAGTAGCGAAGGATTTTTCAAAATTCATTCTCTGTTCAGCATTGCGGAGAAAGTAACCACTCATCATTGCCGAGGCCAATAACCGGCCCAGATGTTCGCGACTGGTACTGATAGTGACCCCGAAATGTTCAGAGGGAAGGTTGCCCAAAAGTCCGATAATGTTGCGTTCCATCACCTGGAAAACCTCTTGGGACTCCGGTTTCGAGAGTTGGGCGATTGTTTCTGGACTTAGGGTCTGGACATACTGCCACAAACTCTCAGAAAATTCACTATCGGTACCGAATAAATTGTGAGGGCGATCGTTTTCTCTATACACCTTTGATCTCCTTAACTCAATTTTTTTATAAACTATCCTTTTGGTTCTTCCAATTTAACAGTTTTTTGAGATAGTGGGAGTCGGTAGAACCGAACCTGAAGGGGATGGTCATCCCAAGCAGAAAATCCATCTGCGGCAAAAATCAAAAACTGTCCCGAGAAGCGGATAACCGATCACTGTTCACTGATAACTTTTATTTACCCATACCTAACTGTTGGGCCTTTTGATAGACTTTACCCTCCGTCAGCAGCGAAGGAGCAATCACCACTTCCACCTGTTGCATTTCCTTTAAGTTCTTAGCACCTAAAGTCCCCATACTGGTTTTCAGCGCCCCCAAGAGGTTATGAGTACCATCATCTAATTTTGCCGGTCCAACGAGGATTTCGGCAATAGTTCCCGTACTGCCCACACTAATCCGGGTCCCCCGGGGTAGAACCGGGCTAGGTGTGGCCATACCCCAGTGAAAACCGCGGCCGGGGGCCTCCACGGACCGGGCAATGGGAGAACCAATCATCACCGCGTCGGCGCCACAGGCGATACATTTGCAGATATCACCGCCGGTAATAATGCCGCCATCGGCAATAACGGGGACGTATTTACCGGTTTCTTGGAAAAAATCGTCCCTAGCGGCGGCACAATCGGCCACGGCAGTGGCTTGGGGAACTCCCACTCCTAAAACGCCGCGAGAAGTACAGGCGGCCCCCGGACCGATACCGACCAAAACCCCGGCTGCCCCAGTTTTCATCAGGTTAAGGGCGACTTCGTAGGTGACGCAGTTACCCAAAACCACGGGAATGGGCATTTCTTGGCACAGTTGCACTAAATCGAGGGGGGTGATAGCTTCCGGGGATAAATGGGCAGTGGAAACAACGGTTGCTTGGACAAAGAGAATATCGGCCGCTGCTTGGGCGACGATGGCACCGTATTTGACGGCACCGGCAGGGGTGAGGCTAACTGCCGCAATACCGCCTTTTTCTTGAATTTCTTGGATACGAAGCTCGATTAGTTGCGGTTTAATCGGTTCTGCGTAGAGTTCCTGCATTAAACCGACGAATTCTGCTTTGCCGACCGCCGCAATGCGATCGAGAATCGGGTTAGGATCCTCGTAACGGGTTTGAATACCTTCGAGGTTTAGTACCCCTAGCGCCCCCAACTCGGAGAGGAGGACGGCCATTTTAGTATCGACCACCCCATCCATAGCGCTGGCGATAATCGGGATTTCCCGCTCGATATTGCCGAGAGACCAACGGGTATCGGCTAAACTAGGATCGAGGGTTCGCACTCCGGGTACAAGTGCGATTTCATCGATACCGTAAGCTCTACGGGCTGTTTTGCCCCGACCAATAATTGTATCCACGTTTCTATACTATTTCAGACCTATTTAGCCTAGACTAGCAAATTTCGCACCATCTCGAAAAACTTTTCGGTATTATGGCTGACTAGGCCCTGGGAAAATAATCGCCGCAGTCGATCGCTTGTTCGGTGTTGGCGCTCCTGGGTTGTACACTACATTTGAGGCGATAATCGTTGGTAAAGTAGCGGCAGTGGGAGCAAGGGATCGAGTGCATCCGTCGGGCAACTTGCCAACTATCGCGCACGGCACTGGCTAAAGACCAGCAAACTAAAGCGATAATGGCAGCGGCGATTGAAAAACGTAAAATAATCCAGATTTCCATAGCGAGCAACTAAAATTACCTGATGTGGATGGGAATCAACCGAGGCAATTGGCAGATGGTTAGATACTGAACAGTTTACTGACATCCAGACTAACCATTAGCAATCACCAGACTTTTAAGAACATTTTCGGTCATGGCCGCTAGTTGATCCAATTGTTCCTGATGGCGTTTTGCCTGTTTTTTGGCTTCTACCTTGCGTTTCAGGGCTTCCCGGGCTAAATCATCGCGATTTCTGCTTAAAGCTTCGATCGCTACTCGATTCCATGTTTCTGCTTCTTGAATGGCTTTTTTGTACTGGGGTTGAATTTCATCCCAACTGACCTTAAGACTGCTTAAAGCCCCTTTTAACAGGGTTTGGGCATTGTTGGGGTCGGCTCCGATGAGGGATTTTTTCAGAGGTTCGTAGAGTCCCACCGCTTGTAAATGGGTAATAATCGGGATAAATTCTTCTATCTGTTGACTTTTGCTAATACCGGTCTTACACCAAGTGGCAAAATGTTCGCAGTTGTTAAAAAGAAGATTATATTTCTGTTCCCCCAGACGACTTAGAGCCCTTTCTACCACCACATCGGGGATAAAGGAAAATCCCACCTCTACATGGCGCACCACATAGATTTTACCGCCCCTAGCAAAGGTTTCTAGGGAAGTTCGTTCCACAATCTCGCTCGGTTTTCGGTAATGAATGACGCTACCATCACCGCAATCGATGCCATGATGAGCATAAACACCCTGAAGATTGAGCAATTCTCGATAGGCGTATATTTGATCCCCTCTAGCCATGTTTTTTTAGTGATAAAGTAAACAAGGAGATTGTCTATTGAGCCAGTTTTTCTGGTTATTAATCTTAATTTTAATCAAAATATCCCAGATTGCGATCAAAAGTATAGAAGCCAATAAAATGTAATTTGCTGGGTAACTTTGCTTAAGGAGTAATTTAGATAGTCAACAGCTTGGCTCTTAATTGGTTGGACTGGCAGCGCATTTGATTAAGTTCAGCTGCCGACATTCGATCGAGATGACCTAAAATCATATTAACTCGACCTTGGCACTTTAATTTTTCTCGATGTCGTGCCAAAAAATCCCAGTAAAGAAAGTTAAAAGGACAGGCGAAATCCCCGACTCGTTCATTTTTTTTATACACACAACCCCGACAATAATCACTCATTTTATCAATATAGTTGGCAGAGGAAGCGTAGGGTTTAGAGGCGAGAATTCCCCCATCGGCAAATTGTCCCATTCCCAGTACATTAGTCTGCATTACCCAATCGTAGGCATCGATAAAAACACTATGAAACCAGTTTTCAATCTCTTGGGGAGAGCAACCAAAAATTAGGGCAAAATTGCTCAAAATCATTAATCTTTGAATATGATGGGCATAACCAGTATTTTCCACCTGTGATAATACTTGTTTGAGGCAATTCATCTCGGTTTGGTTACTATCCCAAAAGAAAGCCGGTAAGGGTTGTTGATGCTCAAACCAATTACGATTAGCGTAATCTTCTCCCAAATAATGATAAATTCCCTGCATATATTCCCGCCATCCCAACACCTGACGGATAAATCCTTCGATGCTATTCAGGGCTAAATTATCTTTTTTATAGGCAATTTCTGCCGATTGAATCACTTGCAACGGCGTTAGTAATCCTAGATTAAGATAGGGAGATAATAGGGAATGCCAGAGGGTTTCTTCTTCCGTTACCATCGCATCTTGGTAGGGTCCAAAGTTGGGCAGACAATTAGTAATAAAATGCTCCAAAACCTGTAAAGCTTGTCTGCGGTTTACTGCCCAGCGAAAAGGTTTGATTTTTCCATATTTAGGAATATCTAAAGCTTCCACATCAGCGATAACCTGAAGGGTAATTTCATCGGGTTCAAACCAAAGAGGAGCAGCAGTTTTTAATCCATCCTTGGGCGGTTTACGGTTTTGTTTATCAAAGTTCCATTGTCCTCCTATGGGTTGATTATCCTCGATTAAAATCTGCCATTTTTTGCGACTTTCTCGATAGAAATCCTCTAGTAATAGTCTTTTACGAGATTTAGCCCAATTATTAAAATCTGTCCTTGTCCAGAGAAAGTGATTATTATCAATTAGGGTTATAGCACAGTCTAAATTGAGATTTTTAATTAATCTAAGAAAGGGCAAATCATTAGGCATCATGATCTGTAATTCTTTAATGCCTAATCGTTTAATCCAAGCAGATAAAATCGGTTCAAAATCTTCAGCAACTTCGTAGGTGACAGACCATCCTAAAGTTTTTAATTCTTCGGCAAAATGACGCATCGCCGACCAGATTAAAACTAATTTTTGCTGATGATAGGGTCTTTGTCGAATATGAGTGTGGGATTCAATTAAAATAACCGGCGTTTCCTGTGAATAGCCTTGACGATTAGCTAAGGCAGCTTGTCCTGTCCATAATTGATCCCCTAAAATCCAAATACCAATGGTCATAATTATCTCATGGCCTCTACTATTCCCCCGTATTTTTTAGCCATAATATCCGCCATTTCCCGAGCAGAAAATTTACTGGCTTTGTCCATGGTAGGTGTAAATGTTCCAGTAGAGGTTAAATAATGGGTAAATACCCCGACTTTTTTGCTAATAATCCACATATTTCTTGAAGTCAAAAATCAAAAAGGGGATGGGTTGTGGGGTGTGGGTTGTGGGGTGTGGGGTGTGGGGTGTGGGGTGTGGGTAGTTTTCTCAGTGAACTGATAACTGATAACTGATAACTGATAACTGATAACTGATAACTGATAACTGATAACTGATAACTGATAACTGATAACTGATAACTGATAACTGATAACTGATAACTGATAACTGATAACTGATAACTGATAAC
>NZ_JAPZSO010000242.1:0-3021 GCF_027531715.1 Microcystis sp. LE19-8.1F
AACTTTAAACTCTAAGACAAACATTTTACGCAGGGGGGACTTAGACAAAATCAGTATAGCACAATAAAAGTTAAGTTAACAAGATATAGTTTAAAAAGCCGTCCTAAAAGGACGGGGCTTTAACCCAAAATTTCGGTAAAAGTGGTGACGAGGCATTCCGTTGGACACAAGGGACAGGTATGGTAGGACTAGGGTACTTACCGGGGGTTAATGGTTTCCTTGGCTTTAGCGAGGCTAATGGAGTATCAGCCGATGGGTCTGTTGTTGTTGGTTACAGCAATGGTGGTAATGGTTTTAATGGTAATCTTATTGAGGCATTCCGTTGGACACAAGCAGGGGGAATGGTCGGACTAGGGGTACTATCTGGAGGTATAGCTAGCTATGCTAATGGAGTATCAGCCGATGGGTCTGTCGTGGTTGGTTACAGCAGGACAGGCCCTTTTACCGGCGCAGAGGCATTTATCTGGAATAGCACCCAAGGGATGCGGAGCTTACAACAGGTTTTAACTAATGATTATGGTTTAGATTTAACCGGTTGGTTTTTGAACGAAGCTAACGCAATTTCTGCTGATGGGTTAACAGTTGTGGGTTTTGGGACTAACCCTGATGGTCTGACTGAAGCTTGGATTGCTCGTTTAGATGGAAAACCAGTTCCTCCAGGAACAACTCCTACCAATCCGCTTCTCCCTACTCCAAATCCAAGCAACCCCGGCGGCTTTACCTTTCCTGGTGTTCCCGTCGGTGATAATGGATTCGGTACAACTAACCCCATCTTTTTCGATCCCATTGTGTCGGTAGGATATGATTATTCAGTGACAGGCGGCCCCTTATTCGCCTCTGTTTTAATCCCTAATGCTCTCCCCCAAGGCGACAGTAACTTTACCTTAGAATTACCCGGATTTGGCAATTATTCTCTAGTTGCGGGAACGACTTTCAACTTGTTGGGTGTTAATCCCCTTGGCTTTAGTGATTTTCGCATCAGTGATATCGATCCTGCGGAAATGCTCGATCCAACTAATCCTACTGCTTTTGTGACGGGGTTAACATTTACTGCTGCTGGAACAGTAACAGTCACCCAAAACCCCATTATTCAAAATACTGGTGGCGTTAGTGTTCCTGAACCGTCCAATTTATTGGGTTTAGGATTACTCGGATTCGGTGCTTTCTTGACGGGAAAATTAAATAAGAAGCAAGCCAAAAAAGACTCTTAATAGCAATTATCGTTAATCCTGTTGCTTATACAACATGATGGCGATTTCCAGCTTCAATCATCAACCTAACTTTGATGGTAAAGTCCATAAATTCCCTATTTTTGGCATTTTAATCAGTTAGCGTCTAAATCATTAGATAAAAGGCATCCTCGAAAGGGGGTGCTTTTTTGTTGGTGTATAATGGCAATATATTCTGAAAAATTGAGGAATAACCGATGATTCATGCCGGACAAAGTTTATCATCTATCTATGAAGAAGATTATCAGCAATGGCTAGATGAGACAGTTTTATTGTTAAAAAATCGTCAAGTTGATAGTTTAGATTATGAGCATTTGATTGAGGAGTTAGAAGCTTTGGGAAGGGAACAAAAAAATGCCGTTGAGAGTTTAGTAATTCAAATCATACAACATCTTTTATTCTATCAGTATTGGTCAAGCGAACGAGAATATAACGAGCGACATTGGCGAGGTGAATTAATTGGTTTTCGGACTCAATTAGAATTAAGATTAACGACCAATCTCAGAAACCATTTATCTAATCGTCTCGATTATCTTTATGGTAAAGCCAGAAAAATGGCAGAGGTGAAAACGGATTTAAAATTCCCCTCGGCAAGTCCTTATACTTTAGCTGATATTTTAGACGAAGATTGGCTTCCTGAAATTAGGTAAAGAATTATTCAGAGAATTTTAGCTAGGATGGAAACTAGTTTTTTAAGATAATTATTAATTTAAAATCTTCACTTTTTGGATGCTTAGATTCTTGAGCCTATTCTAATTCATCTGTAGAGATTTAAGAGAATATAATCACCACAAAATCAACACCATTGCTTGGTAAATAATCGCATTTTATCACAATTTCTGCTAATTCGTTGACTCCCTATTTTCCTTGAAAAGCCTCTAAAGTAGCTTGTCCTAAAGCTAAATCATAAGCGTCTTTTCAGGTCTATCGCAATTCTTCATCTGTTAAATAATATCCTCCCGTTTTCCGCCGTTTATTGCTTCTTTGAAGCTGTTTAAGCTAAGACGTATTTTAACCCAGCTTAATTAATTTATTCAGAGATGAATCGTCTGATTAAATCTTCCCGTGAAGACTCTAACAAAAGGCGACTAGACTCCATCGGTGATAACTTGAGCAACTCATCAACAACTTTTATTAAAGACTCATCCAATTCTCCAAACCTCACTTGCATTAAATTTTCAATAATTTGTCGTTGTCCTTGTTGAAGTCCTTCCCGTTTAGTCGCCTCTTTCCACTCTAAATAAGATTGAGATAAAGCCATAAATACCTCCCTATCTTCTGATTCTAAAAGATTGTTAATTTCAACACTCACACGCCAACTGATCAATAATTCCATGACATTTTGACGGAAGGAATCGCCAGAGGGCAACTCAAGCAACTCTCTCACCGCTTGGCTTTGGGTTTTCCCCCGTCCCAACAATCTTAACAGTAAAGTGTCTGGGGTAATAGGTAACTGATTAATCGCTATAATTGCCGTTCGGTGAGAGGGAGATAAAAAGTAAATCCCTTCTGTCCAGTTTTCTAGTTCTAATTTAGCATCAAAACTCTCTAGGATGTGCAAACTAATAGAGGTAGCCAAAATCCACAATTTAGGTAAGTCATCCTCGTTTAACTCAGTTTTTTCCCGTTTCCCTTTCCGTTGAAGTTCAGCGAAAATCGAAAACAGTTTTAAGATACAGTTGCGAATTTCCGTTCGACTGGGAGCATTGCGAAAAGGCTCAAGCAAAGTGCTTGTTGTCACCATTTGCCCTAAAAGACCCAAAGATTGAGCATTTCCCCGTGTATTAGGGTG
>NZ_JAPZSO010000069.1:0-8790 GCF_027531715.1 Microcystis sp. LE19-8.1F
TCTGAAATGGGGCGAAAGTCTGTGGACTCTGTGTAAGACAGTACATGGTTTTTTAACTGTGGTATGCGACGGTGGTGGAAGCAGAAACTTAAATCGTGAGGTTTAGGAATCGCCGCACTTTTAGGGCGGCGAGGATGTCAACAGGTTCGGTTTCACCGTCCCGTTAACGTAGTCGCCAGCTTCCGCAAACGCTTTCAGTGTCGCCTCGATAGCGGCGACCTGTTCGGGTGTTACTTGGAGTTGGCAAGATACGGTCAGGACTTGTTTCATCCCCTCATTAATAATAGACCTCTTGTAAAAATCAAAAATTGTTGTTAGGGTTAGGAGTCAGGAGTCAGTAGTCAGTAGTCAGGAGAATTAAGAATGAATAATAATCAATTAAACGGTCTATTTCCAGATTTTATGTAATTTAATCCTTGTTTTTGCCGTTTTTGAATCCTCAAAAATTAATTATGCAAGAGGTTTAATCAATACATGAGGATTTTGAGGAAGATGCAAGAATTTATTGGCGATTTTTGGGGCATCGAACCCCTCAAAGCCGAACAGTAGGGACTCATGCGGTTTCGTTGAGAAAATTGTCGGAAAAGAGATATTAGCTCAGAAAGCGATTATACTCAATGATCGAAGACTATTGACCGGCGATCGATGAACCAAGACAACGAGATTAGTCATTTACTAGACCTCATGCCTGCTTCGGGACGGATGATGACGCGCATTGTCAGCAAACCCGAAAGCCCCAAGGTAATCGAAACTAATTTTCCCCTACCCTGGCAAAGAGGAGTCAGACCAATTCCAATTAATTTTGACCTCTGGCGGCAATTATCAAGACCCCAACGGGATTTAGTCTTGTTAAGGGCCGTCTCTGTTTTAACGGCAGTAAAATGGTTTAAACCCGATCTCGATCGAGTAATTGCTCTGGCTGGTATGATCGGTTTAACCGTGGAAACCCTGCAAACCGATGCTGTCGGTATGGCAGTGGCGGGGGGTTTAACTGCCTTGGCAATTAACCGGATTTGGCGGGAAAAACGCAGCCCCCAACGGGAATTAGACGCGGATGAAGCCGCCCTAAAAGTGGCCGTTAGACGCGGTTACACGGAAACCGAGGCCGCCAAAAGTTTATTATCGGCTATTGAGACTATAGCTGAAATTGAGGGGCGATCGAGTCTCAATTTTAACGAGTTATTGCGCTGTCAAAATCTGAAAAAATTAGCCAATCTCTCCTTTGTTGGTGTTCCCGATCAGGTGAGACAATCTTAAGGTCAGGAGTCGGTCGTCAGGAGTCAGGAGGCAATAGGTAATCTCCCCCCCTCTGTCACCCATTCCGGCGTTCCCTGTTCCCTAAAATCAGAGAGTCTGTAAACTTAAAATAACTACTATAAAAATATTTTTCCCCTTGCTCAATGGCTGCAATTGACTCTTTAGAAAAAGTCTTAAAATATCACTTTGGCTACGATCAATTTCGACCGAATCAACGCCAAATAATTGAGGCTGCTTTAAATAATCAGGATTTATTAGTAATTATGCCCACTGGAGGCGGTAAATCTCTCTGTTTTCAGCTACCTGCTTTAATCAAAAAAGGGGTGACGGTGGTGGTTTCTCCCCTAATTGCTTTAATGCAGGATCAAGTAACTGCTTTAGCTGATAATGGCATCGGGGCAACATTTCTCAATAGCACTTTAAACGCTAAACAAGTCAGAGAAAGAGAATCTTTAATCCTGCAAGGAAAAATTAAACTGTTATATGTTGCGCCAGAAAGATTATTATCGCCTAGTTTTTTAGACTTTTTAGCTGTTATTGATAATTACCTCGGTTTAGCCTGTTTAGCAGTGGATGAAGCTCACTGTGTCTCCGATTGGGGCCATGATTTCCGCCCTGAATATCGACAAATTAAACAAGTTCGTCAACGCTTTCCCTCCGTGCCAATTCTCGCTTTAACTGCCACCGCCACCCAACAGGTGAGGGAAGATATTATCCAACAATTAGGATTGCGAGATTCTTCCATTCATATTGCTAGTTTTAATCGTCCTAATCTTTACTATGAAGTTCAACCTAAAACCAGTAAATCTTATCAGCAATTGTATCAATATATTAAAGGACAAAAAGGAGCAGGAATAGTTTACTGTATCAGCCGCAAGACCGTCGATAAAGTTGCTGAACAGTTACAAAAAGATGGTATTGATGCCCTACCCTATCACGCGGGTATGGATGATCGGGAAAGAAGCCAAAATCAAACCCGTTTTATTCGGGATGATGTGCAGATTATGGTGGCGACAATTGCCTTCGGTATGGGGATTAATAAACCCGATGTGCGCTTTGTCGTTCATTATGATTTACCCCGCAATTTAGAGGGATATTATCAAGAATCGGGCCGCGCCGGTAGGGACGGAGAACCGGCTAAATGTACCCTCTTTTTTAGCTTTGCAGATGCCAGAAAAATTGAGTATTTTATTAACCAAAAAACCGAGCAAAATGAACAACAGAAAGCTCGTCAACAATTGCGACAGGTGTTAGATTATGCCGAAGGGACTGAATGTAGGCGATCGAGTGTCCTAGGCTACTTTGGAGAAAGTTTTGCGGGTAACTGTGGTAACTGTGATAACTGTCGCCATGGTAACAATTCCGAGGATTGGACGATCGAAGCACAAAAATTTTTATCCTGTGTGGCGCGGACGGGACAGAAATTCGGTATGATGCACATAATCAACGTACTGAGGGGAGGAAAAGGTGAAAGAATCACCCAATATCAACATCACTTATTATCTACTTATGGCATCGGTAAAGATAAAACTATGGAGGAGTGGAAACGTTTGAGTCGTTCCCTTGTCCAGCAAAATCTACTGGTAGAAACTGAAGACAATTTTAGAATCTTGAAACTTAATCAACACAGTTGGGAAGTGATGCGGAAACAACGTTCCGTGTTTATTGCCGTCCCCCGAAAAGCTAACGGTCAAATCTTGGGAGACGACAATCCCAATACGGTGGAAAGTGATTTATTATTCGAGCGCTTGCGGCAACTGCGGAAAAAAATTGCCGATAGTCAAGGGGTTCCTCCCTACGTTATTTTCCATGATTCTAGTCTGCGTTTGATGGCCAGATCAAAACCCCGGAGTTTAGAGCAGTTTCGTCAAATTTCTGGAGTAGTACACAGCAAAGTCCAACAGTATGGGGATATATTTATAGCGGCAATTAATGATTTTTGTCAGGATAGTCTTCCCTCTACTCAATTCCTCACTCTCCAATACTATCAAGATGGTTTGAATGTGGAAGAAATCGCTCGCAAACGAAGCTTAAAAGTTTCAACAATCTATGAACATTTAGCTAAATTGCTGGAAGCTGGTTACGAAATTGATATTAATCAGTTAGTTTCTAAGAATAAACAGGAATATATTCGTTTAGCGATTAAAAAAGTTGGCGATCAATCCCTGAAAACTCTCAAAGAAAATCTGGGAGATAATTATAGTTATGAGGAAATTAAATTAGTTGTTGCTTGGCAAAGAAGACCCCGGCAATAAGAGCAGCGGAACTCTGTTTTAAAAGCTATAGGAGAGGAGGAATTATAAATTATGAATTATGAAGTGGGGAGATGGGGAGTTTTTTCGGTGAACAGTAAACAGTGAAAAGATAGCAGTAAACTGCCATTTGATGATGCTGACTTTATACATACTGCTCACTTAAAACTCAAAACTCAAAACTCAAAACTGATCACTGATAACTGATAACTGATCACTGAATTAAGCAAACCCTATTTAGGGGAGAAGCGTTCTTGAATTTTATTAATCGCCCAGCTTAAAATCGCCCCCGCAATTAAAATACTAATAGCAGGATTGAATAAGGGCAGCCAAAGACGCTGAAAAAGTTTAAATCCTAGGGGAATTCCCGTGGATTCACCAATAACAGCCACGGCAAACCAGAGAAAACCCGCTATCACTAAAAACACATCAAATATTAAGATTCTATTCAACCACTTGACAAATTGCTCTTTCATTGCAGCAAAAACTTAGGTTATTTATACAGTTTATTCACGAAAAAGTATAGCACTGTCACCTTAATCCCAAGCTCTCCAGAGCCAAGCTAGTCCGGCAGTAATGATTAAAACTTTAGTTAACCAATCTCCCCAGCGCACATATAAAGTCCTCGTATCCCGTCGATAAATTGTTTCGCTATGGATTTGATATTTATCCAGATCCGATAGCCAAAGGTGATTACCGTGGGGATCGACAAAAGCAGAATAACCTGTATTGGTGGCCCGGGCCATCCATCGATCGGTTTCGATCGCTCGCATGGTATCCTGAGCGTGGTGTTGAGCGGGCATGGCGTGGCTATAATGGGCGTTATTAGAAGCAGTAATAATAAATTCGCCTCCCCTAGCAGTTTGACGGCGAAAATGTTCGGAAAAAGCCGATTCGTAACAAATTCCCACAATGATTTTACCGAAAGGACTGTCAATAATTTGCTCAGGATTTCCCTGGATTAAGTGCGCTTGCAAGGGAGAAAGGCGATCAACAATTCCACCCAAAATTTCCTGAAAAGGAACGTATTCGCCTAAAGGCACGAGAATTACTTTATCATACTGACTAATCACCTGTCCCTCGCCATCAATGGTAAAGAGACTATTGTTATAACCCTTGTCCATCTTGCCAAATGCACCCAACCAGATCGGCGTTTTTTTGGCTAAAATTGCCGAATAAATCGAGCTATTATTGACTAAGTTCTCCCAATAGTAGGGTAAGGCGGTTTCAGGAGTTAAGACGGCATCTACTCCTTGATCGGCGAGAATTTGATAACCAGAGGTGTAACCTTCGAGTGCCTTTTGAAATCCTAGGGGCGAAAGTTTAATCGTGTTGGGAATATTGCCCTGAATTACGCCAATTTTTATCCCTAAATCCCTTGACTTTTCGATCGGTTTATGGTAAACATTCCATCCCCAGAGATGCAGGCTCAAACAAATGAGGAGGGGTAAAGAGAGAAAAGCGAGATTTTGCCGCGACTGACGGATTAGGAGAAAGCTTTCGGCGATTAAACCGTTAACTGCCACAATTGCCGCCGTTACCGTCGTAAAACCCGATAATTTGCCCAATTGCAGAATCAATAAATTATGGGGACTTTGACTATAAGCAAGGGTAGTCCACCAGAGAGGGGATTGACTCCAGAGAGATTCTAACCCACACCAGAGGGCAGTGCCGATGAAAACCCGTAGGAGGGCATCCCTAAAAGATGACTGATTAACACTTTTGTTGACATAAAACATAACTAACGTCCAAGTTAGCACGATCGCCGTTCCCCAAAAAGTGATAAACAACCAACAAAACAGGGCAATTAACAAACTAGCTAACCAGGGGACACCCATCCACGTCATCGGGTGAATTCCCGTGATCCAGAATAAAGCGAGGCCATGGTAGGCAAAACCCCAGCCAAAACCGTATAAAAGCTGTTTTTTTAGGGATTTTTCCGCTAATCTCACAACAATCCACAGGGGGACGAGAGAAATCCAAGCGAGTAACCACCAAGAAACCGGCGCTACTGTTAACCCCATCCCCACACCGGCCAAAATTGCCCAGAGAAAACGCACCATCTTTCACTCAAGTCAGGTTGAACTCGTCTGACCTACTAGATCAGAGTAGCTAGAGGGAAGACAAAAAACAAGAGACACACAGAAGTTTTTCAGCACATCTACAATAGATCAGTTAGCGAGTAAAAAAGCCCCTCGATCAGATGCTATGGCACGCTATAGACTCAGATAAACAGGGAGATGGGGAATGTCACCCTCACCCTGAAAGCCTAAACTCGGACTGAATAAGTGATTGAATACATGGATAATTTTAACCCCAAATTAACTACTCTGGCTCTTGTCTTGAATGTTGAGGAAAATCTCGAAGATATTTTTCGGAAAATAGCTAATACAAGCGCTCATCAATTGCGAGCGCAGCACTGTTCAATCCTGTTAAGCTCTCCACAGGAATTAAAAGGGGAAATTACCGATTATCTAGAAGTTTTTGCCCATTATGATGATCTATCACCCTTGGCTGATCAAGAAATAATTAAACTCGATCAAGCTATTGCCGACAATGTAGCGACTACAGGGAAACCTTTACTAATTAAGGATATCACTCGATCGCCATTTGCTAGTGCAGCCCCTTATCCCAAAAGATCAAATAATAATAGTTTTATGGCCGCGCCGATTATCCTAAACGAGCAGGTAATCGGAGTAATTAATCTCAGTTTTCCCCTAGACAAAAAACATTTTGAACCATTAGATTTAGAAATCTTGCAGTTATTCGCTCAACAGGCAGCCCAATCCCTGCAAATTTTTCATTTGCAAGGGATATTAAAATCTCGTTTTGTGACTATGGCAGTGACTAGAGAAATAGCAGAAATTCAGTGCGAACATTCGATCGCTGTTCATCCTTATCCCCCGAAATTAGCCAAAATTGTCGCTAAGGCTTTTTTTAAAGAATTAACTCAGGCCGGTTTTGGAACTCATCAAGTTATTGAGATTGCTAATGAGGTTTTGAATTTACTACAAAAGACTCTTAATAAACATAAAAATCGTCTGGAAGGAAAAGATTGAACGCTAGTCAAGGGTTAAAATCGACTAACTTGCCCCTCCCGTGCAGTGCCAAGAAGTAATTGAGATAGTTAACAGCTTAATTTACTGATTGCCGCTGCCGTCCTGCCGTCCTAATTCATAGACACCAGAGGCAACACAAGCGAGAATACCGACACTAATCGGCCAACTTTTTCCTAAACTAATCTCGATTAACCAATCGGAGAAACCGCCGAGAATGAGAAAGGGAATAATACTAAAGATAGAGGCATAAAAAGCATTTTGGGATTCTCTAGCGACGCGAGTTTTTTCAAACTCCTCTAGGGAAGTATAGAGGAAACGCTCGGCAAAATTAAACCAGCGATAGAAAATTTCTATAAACCAATTTCGCACCCCAGCTAACCCCAAATATAATGCTAAAGACCAGAGACAGCTACCGGCAATAAAGGCCGGGGAAATATTGATAGTGAAGGGCAGAAAGTCGATTACCATAAATGAGAGCCACAGAAGTGGTAAATTTGAGCGAACGGCTCGATCGATCTTAACAAGTCTTGACCCTTGCACCAAAAAGATGAAAATTCTTCAGATTGTTCCTTCGATTTCCCTTGTTTACGGGGGTCCTAGTCAAATGGTACTCGGTTTGTCAGCGGCCTTGGCGCAACTGGGCCAAGAGGTGACTATTATTACCACCGATTCCAATGGTGACACGGGACAAGCACCCCTAGATGTGCCTTTAGGGGTCCCTGTTAGTCAAAATGGCTATCAAATCTATTATTTTCCCTGTTCTCCCTTTCGGCGCTATAAATTTTCCCTTGCTCTGTTTACTTGGTTGGCTAATAGGGCAAAAGATTATGATATCGCCCATATTCACGCCTTATTCTCCCCGGTAAGCAGTATATCGGCTTCTATCGCTCGTTATCATCAACTGCCCTATATTCTCCGTCCCCTAGGCACCCTCGATCCGGCAGATTTGCAAAAAAAACGGCAACTTAAACAAATATATGCCAATTTTCTGGAAAAACCCAATTTAGCGGCGGCGGCGGCAGTTCATTTTACCAGTCAGCAGGAGTGTCAAACTGCCGAAAGATTTCATATAAAAACTAAGGATATTATCATCCCCCTAGGGGTAGATTTTTTTAACCCACAAGCTTTACCAGTAACGGGTTTTGATCTTCCCGAAAATAAACCGATCATTCTCTATATGTCCCGTCTTGATCCGAAAAAAGGTCTAGATTTACTGCTGCCCAGTTTAGAAAGGTTGTTAGAAAAAGGCCTAGATTTTCATTTTGTCTTAGCAGGAGGCAATCCCCAGGATCGGGAGTACGAAAATCGGATTAAAAATCAGATCGAGCGGTCAATCTTGGGCAAAAATACGACAATTACCGGATTTGTCACCGGAGAAGTCAAAAATAGCCTCCTCGCTAGGGCCGATTTATTTGTTTTACCTTCCTACTATGAAAATTTTGGCATCGCAGTTGCCGAAGCTATGGCTGCCGGAATTCCTGTGCTGATCTCGGATCGGGTGGATCTGCATCCTGCGGTGACGGCAGCGGCTGCGGGATGGGTGACAGCTTGTCAGCTTGAGGATTTAACTAATACTTTGGCAACGGCTATCACTAATCCTGAAATTCGCCAACAACGGGGGAAAAATGCCAGGGATTTAGTCTTAAATCAATATAGTTGGTCAGCGATCGCTGACCAGCTGTTAACCGTCTATGAAAATCTAGTCGGCGCTATCGATCGTCCCCTACTCGATCGAAGTCACAGACGGATTAAGATTTAGGCCATCAGGATAACCAGCACTAAAAATGCCAATAGGGTTAAACCTGATTGCAGAAAGACGGGAAGCGCAAAAGATTCCATAACAGTAGCTCACTTTCTAGGGATGGCTCTATTTCCAATATACGCTCTCATCTCCGCTAATTCCCCATATTTCCGTCCCCAATGTCATCATCTCATCATTTAAGTAGGTAGGCGTTAAAAATTATCAGACACCACCCTTATCAAGGGGGGACTATAGGGTAGGGTTGATTCATGAATCAACCCTACTATGAATCAACCCTAGTACTAAGGGGGGATCGAACCTAAAATCCATTTTTAATTTAATTATAGCGGTAAGCGCTTGAGTGAGATACAGACCAAGCTTTGCCTAGCATGGTTTATAGCTTGTGACACTGTACCTAATACGACTGCACACCGCTATAAGCTAGTGAGGTACACATATTTTTCTTCCCTTTTGACTTTTG
>NZ_JAPZSO010000015.1:0-20251 GCF_027531715.1 Microcystis sp. LE19-8.1F
TAGCTGGTTATAATTAAATTAAAAATGGATTTTGCCTTTAATCCCCCCTTGATCCCCCCTTGATAAGGTAGGGTTGATTCATGAATCAACCCTACCCTTGATAACGGGGGTGTCTGATAATTTTTAACGCCTACCTACTTAGTATCAATCAAATACTGGTTTGGCTGTGTCATCTTGAACGCGATCGAAGTCTGAATCGTTGCCAACGTTGGGAATCTGGCATAGCACCTCTGCTAGGGATTTTCGTTGCGGTTGCAGCAAGGCTTTTTCTAAGATTTGGCGGTGTTCGGCTTCGGCACTGATCCCGTGTTGGCAGGCTCGCTTTTTGAGAGCTTTGACGATGGCTTCATCGATATTGCGGACGATTAAATCTGCCATAGACGACCTCCGTTTTATACAGATTACTCGAATTCACTTTAGCCCAATTTTCGCCAGAGTTGAGCGCTGAAGCGCAACAACAAACCTTGTAATCAAATCAGGTTCGTTGTTTTTTACTGCCGCTGCTGTTCCATCACTTCCCGCAAGATGTAGTTAATTTGTGTCTCATATCCTTTTCCTTGGGCTTTTAACCATTCTAAGATATCTTGATCTAGTTGGATGGTTAATTGCTGCTTTGATGGCGAAAAAGATACTGTTTCTTGGGTAAAGAATTCATCACCTAACGGCGGAATATCAGAATAATCGATATTCTCATCCGTCATCGCATCAATTCTCTTCAAGTCGCTTTTGATAGATTTTTTGCTCACGATTGTTTTACCTGGGAACGCTATGATCCAGAAACTGGGTTTGTCAAACAAACCCGGTTTCTTAAACCCCTCAGTTTCTTAAACAAAAAGCTAGGAGTAAGGTTTTATCATCGGTTGTTAACTTATTTAAATCCTCCCGCTCTAAAAATTCTTTGAGATCTTCCTGCAATGGCGTTTCTGTCTGTTGTAAATATTCCTCTAATGGCTGAAAAAAAGGCGGAAAAGGCTGCCAATTTTTATAATCGATCGATACCTTTTCCACTCCATCTGTCGCCACACAAATAAAGGCAACTGGCTCGGTTAAAACTTTTATTTGCATATCCTCCAAAGCATTACTAGAAATAACAAAAGTGGTTTCATTGATGTATTCCCCCTTGTCAGGCTGCAACAATAACTGATAATTTCCACCCAGAGGTTTGAAGACAATAAAACCATCTCCTATCTGCATCGCCGCTAACCGTTTTGAAGTAACCAAAACAACCAGTAAAGTTGTCGCTAGATCATTAATGTCTAACTGTTCTTTTTCGGTTTCTTCTTGGAGAATTTGCTGAACATAAGCCAACAGTCGCCGGAATATTTCCTCTAATTCTGCTTCAGTTTCAGTTGCCGCAAATGCTGTTTTTTTGAGATTTTCCTCTAAAAATTGCAGCGCTGCTTTAACTGTTATTTTCGCCCCCAAATCCGAACGTTTGGCACTACCGGCCCCATCGGCCACGGCTCCAATCAAAACATCCTGACCCAATAATTTATAAGCACCATAATCTTGACAGGGTAATCCCCCTTGCACATGAAAACTACCGATTACCGATTGACACAACGTTCTCCACATAATTAACTGTCCTCTAGGTGGTAATTTGTCCCCAATTCACTGGTGGTAAATCGATCGCCTCTCCAATTTTACCACCAGAAACTCGTTTCATTGAGTTACTTAACCACTGAAATAAATCCCGAAAATCTAACCCATTGAGTAACACGGGGGGATTATTAGAAATCTGTTTGAGCTTCTCCATATCAGCACCCTGAACACCTACAGAAAAAAATAAAACCCGATTTTCTGCTTCTCCTTGTTTTACCCGTTGCGCCGCCAGATTCCATTGATCCGTAGGCGCACCATCAGTAATTAAAAATATCCAGGGACGATAATATTGGATACCATAACTTTTATAAATCGCCTTACGATCTTCGATTAAATCTAAAGCCAATTCAATCGCTTCTCCCATGGGGGTTAAGTCTCCTGCGGTTAAAGTCGGTGGCGTAAATTGGTCAATCCCGACAAAATCTTGCACGGTTTTAACCCCTCCATTACCAAAGGTAACAATGGCGGTTTCTACACTCAACGTCGCTTGGGTATCCCGCATCACATCCTGCTGAAAGGTTTTGATACCATCATTGAGAGCCTTAATCGGTTCCCCTGACATTGAACCAGAGGTATCTAGTAGTAATACCACAGGACAGCGATTTTCCTGATTTTCGACAAATTCAGCCACACCAATCGGCATTTTTTGCAAGCCTCCTAATTTTTTGAACTGGGGGAACTATGGGTATCTTAGGAATTGGGATTATCTACTTTTTGTCCTATTATATTATCTCTGCCAGTCCCATCAGAAAAGACATCTTTCCCTTAAGCTGAACGCAGGATTTGAGGCTCTTCTCGACTTTGTGTGATAATTTGCGCTTATAGAATAGTGAAATGCTTATTGAGCAAGACTTCTAGGACTATTTTGCAGAAGAAACTCTCAGTATAGACCTCGTTCCCACACGGAAACGAGAAGAACCGGATTTGATTTTTGACTATTAGTCGCAGGGTTTGTTGCAATTCCTCGCGACTGTGAATTTCCTCCAGACGGTGAACGGGAACACCTTGATCGAAGAGAATTAAAGTAGGCAGACTACGCAGACGAAAACTATTAGCTAATTTAAAATTATTATCGGCATTGACACCGACTAATTGAATCGCACCTTGACAGTCATTTTGCCAAGACAAGAGGGTGGGTTGGATTAAACGACATAAACCACACCAGGGAGCCCAAAAATACACGAGGACGGGACGAGAAGACTCTAAAACTAGCTTGGGGAAGCTCTCTTCGTTGACAGATAGCATCATGTCTAAACCGATTTTATGAAAACTTAATTTTGATATAGAAACCATCTTACACCAATCGGGATCAACAGGAAAGGGGTTGGGAGCCAAATCACCAATAAATTTTACTTGTTGCTTGCATTAGCCAAGGATGCGCCCACCAGAGGAGTAAAATAAACCCTGTTACCCCTAGATAGGCAGGACGAAGGAATTCTTGCCATTTTAGGCTTTGCCGACCATCGATAATCGCTAAAAAGGGAACCACTGAGGTGCGTTCTTTGACCTTTAAAAATGCCTCTCCGTAACGGTTCTCTAACCGGCGATCGCCATGCCAGACAGCAAAAAGATGATGGGCAATTAAACCGAGGGAAGTTAATAGGGTAAAGCTTGTCCCTAACCAGAGGGTATGGGCAATACACCAGATCACCTGTCCTACCATCTGGGGATGACGGGTAACGCGCAGGATGCCGGTTTCGTAGAGATGAACCTGGGGTTTTTGGATAGCGGCGATCTCCAGCAGGTTAAAGGTGGCAGGATAGAGAAAGAAAAAAGAAATGGCCGAAAGTATCCAAACTAGGGTTTTAACTCCGGTTACTCCCTGCACTTGCCAGAGAAGCAAACCATCATAACGATGATTGAAGAAATAAACTACTAAAATTACCGCTAGAGGGATACTAACAAGGGCAAATAATACCCGATACAGTCGCGCACCGATGATAGCTTCTCCCCCCATTCGTAAACTGGCTAATCCGCTATGGGCGACAGCAAAACCCAGTAATAAACCTAACATGATCCAATGACTAGCAAATGCCACTTTTACCCTCTTGATTGACTAAAACCTTTCATAGTAACCGTTGGGGGGGTTGGGTTTTCTGCCTCAACCCAACCCATCTATCATATTACCCCCAACTCTGCCTGCTTCATCATTGACACTCCCGTCGCACTCATGCGAGGGATTCTTGGTTCCGCTGAGTTTCCTTAATCTGGCAGGACGTATCCAGCATTCGTCAGAGGGAATCTCCCCCCCGGGCGTCAAACGGCTTAATCTTTTTTCCGCCTTGCGATAGTATTGCGGTATCTCTACTGTTTCCCCATCACTGTTAGCGTAGAAAACTTTTAAACCTACATCCAATCCCACACATTTCTTTGTTGGTTCTAGAGGTTTTGCGTATTCCCGAATATCAACACTTAGACAGAATTGGACATAGTAACCATCCGCTCGTTTAACAATCCTAACTCGTTTAATTTGGTCTATAGGGTAAAAGTTCAGGTCTCTAGTTCCTTTCAGTTTAACCGTCCCAATATTTTTCTTATCCGTGAAAGTTATTTTCTTTCTCTCCTCTGATAATTTCCATCCAGAGTTTTTAGATTCCACAGAACGATTATTTTTCTGAAACTTGGGATAACCTTTTTTACCTTTAACCTTTTTCTTGCAATTGTCATAGAAACGGGCAATAGCTGACCAGGCCCGTTCGGCCGATGCTTGTCTAGCCGTAGAATTTAGAGTATCGACAAACTTGAACTGTTTGGCGAGAACTGCACAATATTTATTGAGAGAATATTTATCAATTTTGTCTTCTCTCTTGGCATCCATCCAAAGCCTTAAAGCCTTATTACGGATGAATTGTACTGTACGAATAGCTTCATCAATGGCAGAACACTGACTAGGCTTAAGCACGGCTTTCATTTCTAAGACAATCATTGTTTATCGACCTCAAACAATTTATTTTGTATTAAACTATACAGCACAGATTGTCAAGATTTTAGTTGACACTGAGCCTTGTCGAAGTGTCGTGCTTCGTGTCACTGAGCTTTTACATTGAGCCTTGACATTGAGCCTTGACATTGAGCCTTGACATTGAGCCTGTCGAAATGTGTCGAAATGTGTCGAAATGTGTCGAAATGTGTTGAAATGTGTCGAAATGTGTCGAAATGTGGACACTGAGCTTTTACATTGAGCGTGTCGAAATGTGTCGAAGTGCTGTGTTATATTGGTCGGGGTTTCATCCCGTCGCTAAAATCGAGGGTCTTCACCCCGACATTTGAGATAAAATATCAATATAGAACCCAGAGGTCAGAGATCTATGCTTAAGAACTCCCCAATCATTAGCGCATCCCCTGAGATTATGGGCGGCACTCCAGTGTTTACCGGTACTAGGGTTCCTGCTCAAACGCTACTGGACTATCTTAAGGCAGGAGAATCCATAGACGATTTCTTAGATGGATTTCCAACTGTCACCAGAGAGCAGGTCATCGCCTTACTGGAAGAGGCCGGGCAACGGGTTATTGGTATGACGGTATAGCATGAAGCTCCTGTTGGATGAGTGTATTGATCGCAAGCTTTCAAGAGAATTTCCTGGCTACGAAGTAAAAACAGTTCCGCAAATGGGATGGGCAGGAGTCAAGAACGGACAACTTCTTGCCCTTGCAGAGGCAGAGTTTGATATTTTCCTTACCGTTGATCGGAATCTCTCATTTCAACAGAATCTGCCACAGTTTGATATTGCGGTAATTGTTTTACAAGCACCCTCCAATCGTTTAGCTGATCTCAAACCTCTAGCACCTCAAGTTTTAGCTATTTTAGCTACCGTGGCTAAAGGACAAGCTACAGTGGTCAGTGCCTGAAAGTGTAGGTGAGCAATCTATTCTTGTGCCAGAAATTGTTAAACCAGGCTCTGTTTACTGGCGGGAATACATGATACCATTTGTCACAAGTAATGGCAGAGATGGTTAATTGCCCTCACCCCTAACCCCCCTTGCCCCCCCGACATCGGGGGGGCAAGGGGGGTAAGATACCTGCCAAGAATAAAGAAAAATGATATGAGCAAGGTGCGTTCCCCAAAATCGATCGGTGCAGTAGTAGTACTTGCATTAGGGAACGCACCCTAGGGCGATCACAATAGGAGGCAATGCGATCGCTATGAACCGGAGCTAAAACAAGCTACATCACGCGTAGTTTTGCCATCACTGGACGATGATCAGATACACCCAAAGGCAGTGTGATGACCTGATCAACCCTGACATTTTGGCTGACGAAAATGTGGTCAATGGGAATTTTTAGAGCTTGTTTCCAATGATCGAGATGGGATAGTGATCGCGCTTCGTCAGTATAAAACCAGGTTGGATTTAGTCCATGCCCTAGATTGACACTGCGTAATCCTGAGTTAATGATAAATTTGCGAAAATAAATCGACCAGGAGGTGAGGTTAAAGTCACCCATTATTACGGTCGTGATTGACTGCTGTGCTGCATAGTCTGCCAGGGCTACCATCGCCTGGTTACGATTGATAAAGTTAGGTATGAATATAGGGACAGGGGGATGGGCGACAACGACCCGAATCGGATGTCCTTTGACATTAACGCTGGCGAATAGGCTATGGTGGCGGGTTCCCAAGTTATCAGTCGTTGCTTCTGTAATAGGATAGCGGCTAAATAAACTCAGTCCGCCTCCCGTTGCGCGGTAATAGTAAGGATAAAGATCCTGCACATTGTCTAGTAGCTCTGCTGCCTGCTCCTTGAACGGTTCAACTAACCCGAATACATCTACGGGATTTGCCCGAACCAGGTCAGTCACGGCACTGGTCTCCCAGAGTTGGTAGTTGACGTTATAGGTCATTACAGTTAAGGGGATACCACCAGTTCTAGCATCTGACAACCTCGGAACATACCAGGTACCAATTGTGCTGGCATAAAACCCCAGTCCGACAGCTAACGTGATCATCAATTTCCGGCGCGAAGGGCGGAACCTGGGTAAAAACAGAGCCAACAGCAAGATCAAAGTCAAGCCCGCAAACCAAAGATAGCCTGTCCCCAAAATCTCAAAAAACCACAGCTTGTACCATACTCCAGGGGTGAAGCTGATTAGCAACAGGGTAAGTGCGATCAACCACAGCAAAATACTGGTCAGCATAACATCTATTGAAAATCCAATGGCTTTGTCACTGGGGACTAACTAGATATTATAGGTCAACTTTCCACACATCACCCCCAATACACATTTAAAAAAAAATCTTTCTGTATATTACTCTCAAATAGAGCGATCGCAAGAAACTTTCCCAATAACACGACAATAAGTCACCCCTTGTGCAACTATATTTTTAGTCTTGATTTACAAGGCTTTCAGAAATTATACCATTTTTCATCAGTAGGGTTTGCGGCAAAAAGTTTTTCGTGGGGGCAAGGGGGGGTAAGATACCTGCCAAGAATAAAGAAAAATGGTATTAGCAGAGATAAAGTATCCTCTGGAACCCTGATTCTGTCGTTTTTAGTTGCAGATCGCGTTAAGTCTGTTATGCCGATTGGGGCATTCTTTTATGAACCCTCCACCACTACCAGAGCAGCGTACTGCTACGCCGTGCCTTCGGCATCGCATTAATGCAACAAGTAGATGATCTATCCCCAATTAGCTGCTAATCTGACAGAGGATATTAGATTATCTGGACTTACACCCTCAATGAATGAGCAAGGTGCGTTCCCAACAATCTATCGGTGCAGTAGTAGGACTGACCTTAGGGAACGCACCCTAGGGCCATGGCGAGCGCACTGAAACAATCCACTACGAGAGCAGCAACTATTGTAGGTTGGGTTGACGCTAGGAAACCCAACCAAGAGTAACCTTTGGGGTGGTTGGGTTTCGCTTAAACAAGCGACTTGAGCTATTTTCGACCCAGTATTGTTGCGCTCAACCCAACCTACGAGGCTCACCTGGAAAGACTAGGCTCAACCGCCTTCAAGTAATCCTGAAAAATTTGGCGCGCGACCTTATGATCACCTTCTGGAGTCATGTCGCATAACCACCAGATGGGACTACTTTGATAACATCTCGGTTGATCTGTTGCAATTAATCGACCAAGGTGTTCGCAATTCCAGCCAGTCAAAGTGTACTCCCAGTCTGCAAAAACATGGAAAGCGTGTTTGAGTCGCTTAACTGTTTGAGCCGGCTTAAAAGCGATGTGGTCAATGTCAATTACAAGCTTTGCTTCTCTCTTTTCAAATGGACATAATCCACGACCTGTATCGAAGATGTGCAGATCTGACAAACCGATCCCATAATGCCAAAACGGATCGAATGGATTTTGCCAGTTGAGTAATCGCCCATATCGCTCACTTGAGGGATTAGCTAGGTAATCGATTTCTTCTATTGTCTTCTCAATCTGGTTCCGAGATAACGGCATAGATAAAAGGGAAATGGAACTTGTCAATTGGATGTGTTAGTTTTCAATGTTTGTTGCTGATCCAAACCTAACACTTTTGCAAAATGATATCACTATAGCAATAATCATACTCGTGAGGGACAGAAGTTATCACTTTGAGGTAACAGGGAAGTGGGGGAATGGGGGAATGGGGAAATAGGGGAATAGGGAAGTGGGGGAATGGGGACATGGGGAAATTCAACTAAAACCCTAAAACCCAATAGCCAACCGCCAAAACCTAAAGCTCAACAGTTAAACCCTAACAGCTAACGCACCGATCGAGCGATCAATTATCATAGAGACAGTAACAAATATTTATGAAACTTCATGCTTATTAATCGCCTTGGCATCGATCGCGGGAAAAAATTCCTTAAAGAGAGTATCTTGTTCGGAAATGACCCTAATCCCGAATTAATTGGCATTTTAGGGGTTTATTTTGTGCAGGGCATTCTCGGACTCTCCCGATTAGCGGTTAGCTTCTTTTTAAAGGACGATTTGGCCTTAAGTCCCTCCCAGATGGGGGCATTAATCGGAGTGGCGGCGATTCCTTGGGTGATTAAACCAGCTTTTGGCTTTCTTTCGGATGGTTTGCCTATTTTCGGCTATCGTCGTCGGCCCTACCTAATTTTATCGGGAATTCTCGGGGTTTTAGCTTGGTTGGCCCTAGCCACTGTGGTGGAGAATGCTTGGCAAGCTACGGCTGCGATCCTGCTTGGTTCCCTTTCTGTCACCATTAGTGATGTCATCGTCGATTCTTTGGTAGTAGAAAGAGCGCGCAAAGAGTCCTTCACTCAATCCGGTTCTCTACAGTCCTTAACTTGGGGAATATCGGCCCTAGGCGGCTTAATTACGGCTTATCTCGGTGGTTGGTTACTGGCACACCTCGGTACTCGTCCTGTCTTCGCTCTCACGGCTATTTTTCCCCTGATTGCCTCAGCCATGGCGTTTTTAATCACAGAGGAAAAAGTCAAGAATAATGATGATACACAATCCACGCCCAAAGTCAAGGAGCAAATCGGGCAATTATGGTCAGCAATTAGACAAAAATCAATTTTATTACCCACTGCCTTTATTTTTCTCTGGCAGGCTACCCCTAGCGCCGATTCTGCCTTTTTTTACTTCACCACCAACGAGTTAGGATTTGAACCGGAATTTTTAGGACGAGTGCGCTTAGTCACCAGTTTAGCCTCGATCCTGGGCATCTGGGTATATCAAAGGTTTTTAAAAGCGATTTCCTTTCGTTTAATTTTGGGTTGGAGTACGGTGATTTCTGCGCTTTTAGGGATGACTACCCTACTCTTAGTTACCCATACTAATCGAGCGCTCGGTATTGACGATCATTGGTTTAGTTTGGGGGATAGTCTCATCCTCACCGTCATGGGACAAATTGCCTTTTTACCCGTCTTAATTTTATCGGCCCGTCTTTGTCCCGTGGGCATTGAAGCATCTCTATTCGCTTTATTAATGTCTATCTGGAATATGTCAGGATTAGTTTCCCAAGAAATCGGCGCTTTATTAACCCATTGGTTGGGAGTCACCGAAACCAATTTTGATAACCTTTGGTTATTGGTAGTGATTACTAATCTCTCTACTCTCCTACCTTTACCCCTAATTAAATGGCTACCTTCTACGGATCCGCAATCTCAGGAAGTCAAGAAAACTTTTCCCCCCGCAGAAGTCTTTGAACATCATGTTACCGGTTCTTTAGCTGAACCAGGTTTTATTCCTGAACTTGTCCCCGAATTAATCGACACAAGAGATTGACAGTCCAGAAAACGGGTTTCTTTGAGAGAAAACGGGTTTCTTTGAGAGAAAACGGGTTTCTTTGAGAGAAAAGGGGTTTCTTTGAGAGAAAACGGGTTTCTTTGAGAAACCCGTTTTCTAGCTGCGCGACTACAAAATCCATATTTAACTCCATTCAAGTTTAATTTCTTCGACACTACGCATCAAGGCAGGAATCCGCACTTGGGTTGTCTTAATGACTTCTTCTATAAATCTTAGCAAGTCAGGAGAAATCATCGGTTGAGATTGAGCGGCACGAATTTCTAAGTTTGATAGCTGAGAAAACCGAGATTCTGCTTGGAGGGCAATTTCTGTGGGTTGCTCTAAACTGTCTAGGGTTTCTGCTGTTTCACCACAACGGTTTAAGATGGCAAATTCTACAGCTTTAGATTCGTCAACAATGTCTAATAGCCTATTTTTCAGATTGATGATCAGTTGTTTTGACTCTGGCGATAATTTTGCCATTTTTCTCAGCTTACCATACTGGCCAATCTACTGATTCCAGTCTAGCGCGAGTTAGCAATCCCTAGCGATCGCCTCTTATTCCAGAAAACGGGTTTCTCAAAGAAACCCGTTTTCTTCTCAAAGAAACCCGTTTTCTATGGCTGCCCTAATGGCGCCTAAATGCCGCTGCCGTTCCCAGTAAGCCTAGGGCCAGCAAACCTAAGCCAGAACTTGATTCAGGAACAGGAACAGTCTGGGCAAACCGGACTTCAGAGAGACCAATAGGCCCTGGTGCTGTCCAACCAACGAACCAATTGTTTGCTACATCAATTCTAGCATATTGGGCTTGAATTAAAGGAAAGGAAAAGATTGTCGCTGGTATGTTAGTTGCCGTACCTTCAGGTAGTGTTAGGGTTCCTGATACATAAACTGGACTGCTAAAGTCGGAGTTATTGGAGAGAATTAGTGTGAAATCCTTGATTCCGCGATCAGTAGCTGTGGTATTAAAAGCGTTGTAATTCCACAAAGCCAAGGTATCTAAGAACACAGAACTGCCAAAATCAAAATCAAGATTGACATCAGCAGGAGTCGTCCCGATTTCTAAACGTACTCCCCAGAAATTAGACAAATCGCTACCTGCGACGTGCTGTTGCTGCAAAGCGTTTCCAGGTCCAGTCAACCCATTGCCGTTGGCAGTGTTGACTAAGGCTCCAATCGTGGGAGTAGCAGTGCCTGCATTAAGCGTTAAGGTTGGAGTGGGATTGTAGATGATCGGCAGCGCTTGGACGGGGAGGACAGTCAGTCCAGCGATCGCGCTAACTGTGCCAGCGAAGACAACACCAGCCAGAGAGAGAGATTTGAAGTTAGTTGTAAAATTCATGGGCAATTTTGGGTAAATTCCACCAGCATTTTACCCCCCCCCCGATTTTGTCAAATATCGCTTTTTTAAGTCCAGAAAACGGGTTTCTCAAAGAAACCCGTTTTCTCAGTGCGATCGCTTGGGGAAGATCGGGTTTAGGATATTTGTAATGTTTGATACAAATCTCTCGATCATCTGTTCTTAAGATTAAGGCTGGTGTTGCTAATTGATCGGAAAAGAGGCCGGCGCAAGCAGATAAAAACCGCAGAGAAGCTTGTGCCGTGGGATCAAAATTATTAAGCGGAGAATAGCCTCTGACCGGAATTCAACATCAAAGTTAGTAGGAAACTTGTCATCGCCTAAGTAAAGTAACCCTTTATCCACGACACAACACAATAGGAAAAATACTTATGAGTTATGGAACCCGTGTTCAAGCTATCTCTCAAGTCACAGACCGTAAACCCCTACCGAGCAAAATTCCTCAACGTTTAGAGGCTCTGTGGGCAACCGATGTCTTTACCCTGAGCAAAATGCAGGCCAGTCTTCCGAAAGACGTATTCAAATCGGTCAAAAACACGATTTTAACCGGGGGAAAATTAGACGTTTCCATCGCCAGTACGGTAGCGGCAGCGATGAAGGATTGGGCCACGTCCAAAGGGGCGCTGTACTATGCCCACGTCTTCTATCCGATGACCAACGCCACCGCCGAAAAACACGATGGTTTTATCTCCGTGCAGAGCGACGGTTCGGTGATCACGGAATTTACGGGCAAAGTCTTAGTACAGGGAGAACCGGACGGGTCTTCCTTTCCTAACGGCGGCCTTCGCTCCACCTTTGAAGCGCGGGGTTACACCGCTTGGGATGTCACCAGTCCCGCCTACGTCATGGAGACGGATAATGGTGTAACCCTGTGTATTCCCACGGTTTTCATCTCTTGGACAGGAGAAGCCCTCGACAAAAAAACGCCGCTTTTACGTTCGATTTCATCGATGAGTAAAGCCGCCACCAGGGTGCTTAAGCTCTTAGGACATACGGAGGTCGCCCCCGTTAACTCCAGCTGCGGTGCTGAACAGGAATATTTCCTAGTCGATGCTCATTTTGCCCATAGTCGCCCCGATTTACTGCTCACCGGTCGCACCCTATTTGGTAAACCCGCCGCTAAGGGTCAACAGTTCGACGATCATTATTTTGGCGCGATTCCCGAACGGGTTCAGGTGTTTATGCAGGAAGTGGAGGAAAGAATGTATCGCCTCGGCATTCCGGCCAAAACCCGCCATAACGAAGTCGCCCCCGGACAGTTCGAGATTGCGCCCTTTTTCGAGGCTGCTAACGTGGCCAGTGACCATCAGCAGTTAATTATGACTTTGCTGAAAAGTACGGCTAAAAAACACGGTTTTGTTTGCCTACTGCATGAAAAACCCTTTGCGGGAATTAATGGTTCGGGAAAACACGTTAACTGGTCCGTCGGCAACGCTACCCAGGGTAATCTGTTGGATCCGGGCGATACTCCCCACGCTAATATGCAGTTTTTGTTATTCTGTGGGGCGGTGATTCGTGGCGTTCACAAGTACGGGCCGCTTTTACGCGCAGTGGTGGCTACCGCCAGCAATGATCACCGTTTGGGGGCAAATGAAGCTCCTCCCGCCATTATTTCGGTATATTTGGGCAGCCAGTTAGAAAAGGTATTCGACCAAATTAGCCAAGGCCGAATTGAGGGTTCTGATGCTCCGGGGTTGATGGATCTCGGTGTCGATACCCTGCCGGTATTCCCCAAGGATCCTGGCGATCGCAATCGTACCTCTCCTTTTGCTTTTACGGGCAATCGCTTTGAATTCCGCGCCGTGGGTTCTAATCAGTCAGTTTCTGGGCCGCTGGTGGCGATGAACACGATTCTAGCGGATTCCCTGACTTGGGTGGCGGATAACTTAGAAAGCCGGATGAAAGCCGGGGAAGACCTCAATACTGCCGCCCAGGGTGTTCTCAAGGAGATCATGGACAAACACAGAAATGTGATCTTCGGAGGTAACGGATATTCCCCGGAATGGCACAAAATGGCGGTAGAAGAGCGCGGTTTAGCGAATCTCCGCACCACTGCCGATGCTTTACCCGTGCTGAAAGCCGATTATATTGAAGAACTGTTTACCCGCATGGGTGTGTTTACCCCCGTTGAACTGGAAAGTCGTTTTGATGTCTATGCGGAACAGTATTTGCTGGCCATCGAAGTGGAGGCGGAACTGGTGGTAAGTATGGCTAAAACGATTATTTATCCCGCTGCTGTTCGCTACTTGTCGGAATTGTCTTTGGCGATCTCTAATGCGGCGGCGATCGGCATCGAGATCAATAAGGAAAACGCCCAAACCCTCTCGAATCTGATTAAGTTAATGATGGATAGCGTTGGCAAACTGAGTGAGGCCATGGCTAAAGACGATTTTGACTCGATCGAGGAACATATGCAGTATTCTGCTCAAACAATCCGTCCCTTGATGGATAAGGTGCGCGAATATGCCGACACACTGGAAGGGGAAGTGGCCGACAATTTCTGGCCGCTGCCTACCTATCAAGAAATGTTGTTTGTTAAATAACATGACGACAAGGAGGGGGTGAATAAGCTGAAAAAATGATTAGTCACCCCCTTCTTTTTAGCTGTTATCGAAACAACCCTGGGTGCATCTCATTTTTGCCCTCTCAAAAATTAATTATGCAAGAACTCTATAGTAGGGTTGATTCATGAATCAACCCTACCCAAACCCTAGAGCGCATTAGTTTTTCGGTGGGATGCTTACAGGCAGCTGCTGATATATCTGTAATAATTTAAGGGTCACTGATAATTGCTGATTGTCGGTATTTCTGCAAATGTGAGATGCACCCAACAACCCTTGTCTAAAACCTCGCCTTCTAGTCAGATTCTTCCCTCCTGCCTCCTGCCTTCGTTAGCTCTGGTAGTTTTAAGTTATGTTAAGAAAAGTAAATATAAATCTAAAACTACTATGGTACTAACTCCGACAATTGGCGAAAAATCCTATAATCGTCAGGATTGGCAAAAAGGCTATCAATCCCAACCTAACGAGTATGATTACGAGGTAGAAGACATCGAGGGGCAAATTCCCCCCGATTTACAGGGTACAGTCTTTAAAAACGGCCCCGGTTTACTCGATATCGCTGGCACTGCGATCGCTCATCCCTTCGATGGGGATGGTATGATCAGCGCGATTAGCTTCAACCATGGGCGCGTACATTATCGTAATCGTTTTGTTAAAACTGAGGGTTATCTCCAGGAACAGAAAGCGGGAAAACCCCTTTATCGCGGTGTTTTCGGCACGAAAAAACCGGGGGGAATTTTCGGCAATGCTTTTGATTTGCGTCTGAAAAATATTGCTAATACTAATGTTATCTACTGGGGTGATAAATTACTGGCACTTTGGGAAGCGGCCGAACCCCATCGCCTCGATGCTAAAACCCTTGATACTATTGGTTTAGACTATCTCGATGGTATCTTAGAAAAAGGCGATTCTTTTGCCGCTCATCCTCGCATCGATCCCGCTTGTATTTTCGATAATCATCAACCTTGTCTGGTAAATTTTGCCATTAAAACGGGTTTGTCTAGTTCAATTACTCTCTACGAAATTAGTCCCACGGGTAAGTTATTACGTCGTCATACCCACAGTATACCGGGCTTCTGTTTTATCCACGATTTTGTTATTACTCCCCACTACGCTATCTTTTTCCAAAACCCGGTTGGTTATAATCCTTTTCCCTTTCTTTTTGGGTTAAAAGGTGCGGGAGAATGCGTCATCAATCAACCGGACAAGTTAACTAAGATTATTATTATCTCCCGGGATCCTAACAAAAGAGAAGTGAAAGTTTTAGAAACTCCATCAGGTTTTGTCTTCCATCATAGCAATGCTTTTGAACAACTTGCCCCGAGCTACGTCGAAGGGGGGGAGAAAATTTATATTGATTCTATTTGTTATCAATCCTTACCACAACTGGATTCAAATAGCAGTTTTCAAGCGGTAGATTTTGATAGTTTAGCTCCCGGACATCTGTGGCGATTTACACTAAATTTATCAGAAAATACCGTTACAAGAGAATGTATTCTAGAGCATTGTTGTGAATTTCCCAGCATCAATCCGGCAAAAGTTGGTCGAGATTACCGTTATTTATACATCGCTGCCGCTCATCATGCCACCGGTAATGCTCCTTTGCAAGCAATCTTAAAACTGGACCTATTAACGGGAGAAAAACAATTACATTCTTTTGCTCCCCGGGGATTTGCGGGTGAGCCAGTTTTTGTGCCTAAACCCGATGGAATCGCTGAAGATGATGGTTGGTTATTGGTTGTCACTTACGATGCGGCTAGTCATCGATCGAATGGGGTAATCTTAGATGCTAAAGATATCACTAATTCCCTAGGGGTTATCCATCTTAAACATCATATTCCCTACGGGTTACACGGTAGTTGGACCAGACAATGTTTTTAAGTTAATTCCCTAGGGGTGGGTTTTCAATCCACCCTGACTAAACTTTACTCTTGAGAGCCTTCGACGCATTTTAAGCGCCTATCCTTAAATTAGCTGAATCTCCCCCCCTTGCCCCCCCGACATCGGGGGGGTTGGGGGGGCAAGGGGGGGGTGTTGCCTATTGCCTATTGCCTCTTGCCTCATCTCAACAAGTAATTTAATGCTTAACAGCTTATTCTTCTTGTAGTAGCCAAAAACCAGCGAAGGATTCCGATTCAGGGTTAGATTGAATGGCTAAAAAATGCAGATTATTGGCTTTTTGTTTAGCTTCTTCAAAGTTTTTAGCTTCGTTTAAAGTCTCGGCATTAGTGACGTTGACGAGAATCCAGCTATCACTAGCACCCGTTTCTAAACGTAGCAGAGGACGAGAACCAGTTTCTAACTTTAAATAGGCCATTTCTAACCCTGACATCCAACCAGCTAATGGTAAAGCGCGGGGAGAAAAAATAACTAAACCGGGGATTTTTAGATTCTCATCTAATCTCATCCCTAGTATAGGCAAATTTTCTCCGAAGCTAATATCCCAATCTTTTAAATCATTAAAAGAAGACAATTCTAGCGTAACAAAAGCCCATTTATCTGCCTTATCTCCCCGGACAGCATCGGGAAGGGGAACAGCATTTAAAGGAGGATAATTCACGGAAGCGGTTTTAGTTAAATTTTGATCATAACCAACTTCTTGAGGGTAGAAATTAACCATTCTTTCTTCTATCCATCTAGTGAGAGCATGAGTGCGACGACTAGGGGAAGCGGGAATACCGATATCCTCGCAAGCTTTGCTAATCATGTTATTCATCTGACGACGGAAAAAGCGAATTTTTTTGGGAGTTACCCCCGCTGCCTTGATAGCTGCAGTAATTGCTTCCCCTAACCATTGGGAATTAACCATCGTATTAGGACAATAACTGGCATATTTAAATAGTGTATCGGAGGAGCGATCGATTGTTGCCGGAGTTTCACAGATTAATAATTCCCATCTTTTTTTATTATTTTCATCCACCACCGGCCGCGAATAAAAATCAAGTTCCCAAATAGTCATATTTTTTTCAGTTATCAGTTATCAGTTATCAGTTATCAGTTATCAGATTTGAGTTTTCAGTGAACAATAAGTACCTAAGCAAAATTAATTACACATATCTAACCCCCCCTTGCCTCTTGCCTTTTGCCTTTTGCCTTTCTTCACTAGGAAATTTATTTTGCACGACTACTTATTAAGTGGCAAGTTCCGAGATTTCTTTTCACTGATTACTGTTTACTGTTTACTGCTCACTGAAAAATCCCCTATTCCCGACAACAGTACGAACGCGGTAGATAGGACGTTTTTGGGATTCATGGTAAGTCCGCATCAAAATTTCTGCCAAAAGACCAAAACAGAGTAATTGTACCCCGGTTAAAAAGAATAACACGGCCAGGATTAACAAAGGTCGATCGCCGATGTCTTGTCCGAAACCGAGTTTGAGAATAGTCAGATAAGTGCCTAAAATAATCCCCACTACCATGGATAACAGTCCGTAGAGTCCAAAAATGTGCATCGGACGGGTGAGGAACTTTTTCATAAAAAAGACAGTAAATAAGTCCATAATCACGCGAATTGTGCGACCTAAACCATATTTACTCTGTCCGAACCGTCTAGCGTGGTGATTAACGGGAATTTCGGTTATTTTTGCCCCTTCAATAAAAGCCAATGCGGGTAAAAAGCGATGTAATTCCCCGTAAAGATTCATATCGGCCACTAATTCGGCTCGATAGGCTTTCAAAGAACAACCGTAGTCGTGTAATTTGACCCCTGTTACCTTTGCTATTAGCCAATTAGCTATTTTTGAGGGTAAAAGCCGTTTTACCCGGTCATCTTGGCGATTTTTGCGCCAGCCACTCACGAGGTCATAACCTTCCTCTAATTTGGCCAATAATAGGGGTATATCATTGGGATCGTTCTGCAAATCGCCGTCAAGGGTAACGATGACCTGTCCCGCGGCATAATTAAATCCGGCAGCCATGGCGGGGGTTTGTCCGTAGTTGCGTCGCAATATTACCGCCTTGAGATCATCGCGATTTTTGGCTAAATTAGTTAAAACCTCGGTGGAACCGTCCTTAGAACCGTCGTCAACACAGATAATCTCGTAGTTAATTTGATAAGAACGCAAAATCGTGGCGATACTCTCCACGAGATGGGGGATACTGTCCACTTCGTTATAAATGGGAACCACTACCGATAAAGTCTGGATAGCAGCCTGCGGGTTTGGTTCATTGACACTGATGGACGGTGTAATCGGGGACATAGTTGACTGACGCGGGGACGTTTTGGGGCGATTGTATCACAATTCAGTGATCAGTTATCAGTTATCAGTTATCAGATGTGAGTTGTCAGTTCACTGATTACTGTTCACTGCTCCCTGCTCCCTGTTCCCCTTTCTCTGCTTGCTTTTTGGCTAAAATTGCCTGACGAAAACCTAGGACGACGAGAATATTGGAGAGGGTGAGGAAAAGTTCGGCGCTGCCGTGTAACCAATCGACGTTAGCTAATTCTTGACCATAGTGGATTTTGGCGTAGATACCGGCAGGAATGGTGATAAAAACGAAGATTAACAGCACATAAAAGCCAATTAGGGCTAAAAGGGGCATTTTTCCCGAACGAGTGATCAACCAGAGAAACCCCAGATAGGGAAACAGGGAAATGGCAAATAAACTCTCTTTATTCATTGTTAACGCTGATTTTACTGGAACGCCACAGCCACCAACCGGCAGCACAGAGGGTAAAATTTCCTAAGACAGTCATGGCTGCCTGTAGGGTGACTAACCAGGATAAGGCACTGATATTATCAAAAAAATGCCATGTACAGGCACACATTGCCCCAATTAAAGCGGGTAACATTCCCCAAGATAACATTCGCCACGATCGATCGCTACTGATGTCGCTATAGGTCCAGACTAACCAGATCGCCGCTATCCATTCTACGACACTCGATACATGAACTATCCACGTCGGTATTGATAAAGCATTCATTTTTTTTACAGGAGACAGTTATCAGTTATCAGTTATCAGTTATCAGTGGGTAAGTTATCAGTTATCAGATTTGAGTTTTAAGTGAGCAGTATTAAATAGAAGTTTCCTACTGTCTTTTCACTGATTACTGTTTACTGATCACTGATCACTAAAAATACTACCCATTTCCCGAAAAATTTTCTAGCCATTGAATTACCTGTTGACCTAAACTAACATTGTTTAATCGATCGATCTCGCGAATGCCAGTGGGACTGGTGACATTAACTTCGGTGAGGTAGCCACCAATCACATCTAATCCGACAAAATATAGGCCATCTTCTCGTAATTTTGGGGCTAAAGTGGCACAGATTTCTAATTCTCGATCTGTGATTTCTGTTTTTGCCACCCGTCCACCCACCGCCATATTACCGCGAAATTCCGAACCGGTGGGAATGCGATTAACTGCCCCGATGGGTTCACCATTGAGGACAATAATGCGTTTATCTCCTTCTTGGGCAGCTGGTAAATAATCTTGAATCATTACCGGTTCTTGTCCCCATTTTGTGCTAATTTCAATCATTGAATTGAGATTGCGATCTTCGGGACTAAGAAATAAAATTCCCTCCCCTGCTTTACCCCCTAAAGGTTTCATAACTGCCGCCCCTTTTTGGTTGACAAATTCCCTAATCGTTGCTTTATCTTGGGAAACAATTGTAGCGGGCATTACCTGAGCAAAGTGAATAGTATATAACTTTTCATTGGCATGGCGTAAACCCCTAGTTGAGTTAATTACTTGGGTTTTTTGGGGGTCGATCAGGTCTAATAAATAGGTGGCATAAAGATAGGCAATTGTCACGGGTGGGTCTTTTCGCATCCAGACAAAATCGAAGTTTTCTAAGCAGGTAAAAACTGTCTCTTGTCTTTGATACCATTGAGATACAGCCACCCAATGATTATCTTTTAACTCCACGGGAACCAGTTCAATTTTAGTTAGTTTTGCCCAAGCTTTTCCCGCAATCGCACTGAGATCCGTGATGGAAGTCATCCAGACTTCATGGCCTAATAATTGGGACGCTTCCATGATAGCTACACTGGTATCATGGCCCGGATCTAGATACTCGATCGGATCGATAATAAAGGCTAGTTTCATTAATAGTTTTTATCCTTAATTCTGCAACAGGGGAGCTAAACCACCACTTCTATCTAAAGCATAGATGTCATCGCAGCCCCCGATGTGTTGATCGTTTATAAAAATTTGTGGTACACTTGTACGACCATTGGCTCGATCGGACATTTTGGCTCGCGCTTGTTCATCACCATCGATACAATATTCGGTAAACTCCACTCCTTTTTTCTTGAGTAATGCTTTAGCGCGGATACAGAAAGGACAGGAACTCCAAGTATAGATCTCAACATTAGCGGCCATAAAATTTATCTTCCTTCTTTACATATCTTAAATTTTAGCCGATAAGTACCTAAGCAAAATTAATTACACATATCTAACCCTAAGTACAGGACAAAAATTGTAGGGAATGAAGAAAATCCCGATGATTAGGCAAAGAAGGGTTAAGAATCAGATGACGAAGATGGTCAAAACCTAAGCGAAAAAGACTCTTAGCACGACGACCGTGTTTCTTGAGGGGAA
>NZ_JAPZSO010000115.1:0-27499 GCF_027531715.1 Microcystis sp. LE19-8.1F
GCACCATGCCATCCTAGATGGGGTTGAAGGGCTTGCTTTAAGGCGCTATACTGATTCATAGGGTTTTCGAGATTAGTGCTATTTCTCATAAAACCCTACTCCCGCCTACTTTTCAAGCTTTTTGTCCTGTACTTAGGATCAAGCCTATCAAAAAGGGTTTGGTTCCTATTGGTTGAGCGAGTCTCTTTTTGATGCTTTCTGCAATAGTCAACTACCCAATACGGTCGGGCAGCTCAAACAGGTGATGCCCTGTGGAGTGTTATTATTACCACCGAAGTTGAAAAATCCCGACGGGCAATCCCTGAAATGGCTCTGTTTTTTTCACCGTTTAGCCGATCAGACCATAGCACCGATCGAAATCATGGGCAGCCGGCTAGAAATCGGGGTGGCCGCCGAGGATACTCTTAGCTGGTTTACCGTTTTTGATGACGGTACTCAGTACGGCGTACATCGATGTTTAAAAGTCGATGAAAACCTTCAACTCGACTATCAAGATGAAAACGAGATGTTCATTGATCGAGACTTGGCTCTCACGGGACTCAATACCGTCCTGGAGACGGAAAAAGAATTTACTGATCGGGTCACGGATTTATTGGTTCAAACTCTTCTTTACCTACAGCAAAAGTCCGATTTCTCGGTCTCGTCAGCCCTATCCCCAATCAAAAACTCTGGCAAAAACCGCAAGTTGACTCCCCATATCATCGGTCGAGATTATCGCATCAGAAGTCAGTCCGATCCCGATGTCCCCACCGACCGTCAGTACCGCACCCATTGGCGCAGGGGTTTTTATCGGTGGCAACCCTACGGCTCCAGAGAACGACCCGATCGCAAACTGATCTGGATCGAGCCAGTTCTAGTTAATGGCTAAACTTTTGACTATTTCTGACCAGCAATCTGGCAATCTGGTTTTACAGAAAATCTGCTTACCAGACATGATTCTAATTTATCTGGTTTTATGGTAATCTGGTTTTACAGAAAAATTTCTTGATCGAGCCGAATAATTCTGGTCTTGTGGCAATCTGGTTTTACAGAAAACCAGTTCACGGAATCGATCCAAATGTGACTGCAATTCTGGTTTTAAGGTAATCTGGTTTTACAGAAAACCTGTTTCCAGGAACAAGGATGAAAAACAGAAAACCAAAAAACCAGAAAACCAGATGAAAATTATTACCGTTACCGGTTACAAGGGCGGCGTGGGTAAAAGCACCACCGCCGTGCATATCGCCACCTATTTCAGCGATCGAGGTCGGACAGTATTGGTTGATGGCGACCCGAACCGCACCGCTCTGGGTTGGGCGGAGAGGGGAAATCTTCCCTTCACCGTTGCCGACGAGCGACAGGCGATGAAGATTATCGGCGGGGCGGATTTCGTCATCATCGACACTCCCGCTCGTCCCCATTCCGACGATCTCAAAGAGTTGGCCAAGGGTTGCGAACTCCTGATCTTGCCCACCGCCCCCGATGTTCTCAGTCTGCAGCCGATGTTGGAAACGGCTAAAGATTTGGGAGACGCTAATTATCGCGCCTTGATCACGATCGTACCGCCACCACCAAATAAGGAGGGGGAAATACTGCGTCAAGATTTAACCGAGGGCAGTATCCCTGTTTTCAAGTCGATGATTCGCAGAACCGTCGGCTATCAAAAAGCCGCTTTAGCGGGTGTTCCCATTCGCAATCTCGATGATGCTAGGTTAAGAGCGGCATGGAAGGATTACAAAGCTTTGGGAGAGGAAATCTTAGCCATATTGGAGGTTTTATGACGGCGGGCAGATACGGCGATTTAATTAAGAAAGCCAGAGAACCAGAAAACCAGAATACCAGTTTAAAGGAACAGAATACCAACTTCCCAGAAAGCCGGAATACTGGTTTACCAAAAAACCAGAAGACCAACTGACCAGAAAACCAGACAGAGCCAGAAGTAAACCTTTGTGTCAAAGTTCCCAAATCTTTGCGGCAACATTGGGCGGCGGAGGCCAAACGGCAGGGAACAACCATGACTGCGGTAATCATGGCGGCCCTTAACGACCGATTTGGTAAACCAGATTAACAGAAACCCAAAAAACCAGCTAACCAGCTAACCAGATAACCAGATAACTGGAAAATTTTTAGATGTTAACTGGGGTTAACCACAGAAACCAAAAACCTACCTAAAGCTTTTTAAAGTTACTCATTTCTGTAGCTAGATAACTAAAATAAGTAACTTTGGCCAGCAATTCTCATTTTGAAACGATTTTGCGTTGTTTCAGCGATCTAGAGATTCGTTAAGAATTATTAACCCCTCTATGTGCAAGGGTTTTAATGTCATGAAACCTTAAAATGAGAATTGCTGGGGTAATTGCCGTTTATATCGAAAAAATGGGGACATTTACCCCGTTTTTGGGTACTTTCTTAAAATCCCCTCGCTTCGCCTGCGTTTCTGCGTTGATCGGCCGCACCAGTAAAGGTTCGGGAGCGATCGACCGCAATCGACTCGGCCGATCCCCATTTCGGAAAAGGTTGGAAGGTATAGCCCCGTTTTTCGAGAGCGGCCACTACCTTCGGAGCGAGCGCGTTCGGTTCGATCAAAACCCGATCGGGCATTCCCTGATAATGGAATCGGGGATAGTTCACCGCTTCGGCAACGGTCATCCCGTAGTCGATCGTATGGGTGATCATCTGTAATACCGTTGTCGGGATGGTGGAACCGCCAGGGCTTCCGGTAATCAGTACCACCTGGCCATTTTTTACCACGATGGTGGGAGACATGGAACTCAGGGGACGCTTGCCCGGTTCAATCCGATTTGCCCGTCCCTGAATTAGCCCAAATTGGTTGGGGGAACCTAGTTTACTGACGAAATCATCCATTTCATTATTGAGTACAAAGCCAGTGTCACCCGCAATCACTCCAGCCCCGAAAGACGAGTTGATCGTATAGGTGACGGATACCGCATTGCCGGTGCGATCAATCACCGAGTAGTGAGTGGTACTATCGCCCTCTCGAATGATGGTTTGATAGAAGGGACGGGGATCTACGGCCTGCTTGGTTGGGATTTTCTCCCGGATGGAGGCAGCGTATTCTGCCGATAGCAGTCGTTCTAGGGGAATCTGGACAAATTTCGGATCGCCGAGATAGGTATTGCGATCAACGTAGGCAAACAACATCGCAGCGAGAAAGCGATGAACCGTATCGGTTGATCGGAATCCCGAAGCTTTGAGATCATAGCCTTGTAGGATATTCAACATCAAGCACACCGTCATCCCTCCTCCAGGTGGCGGCGCGGTCAGGATATCGTAACCGCGATAGGTGCATTGTAGGGGTTCCTGTTCCAATGCCTGATAGGTGTCCAGGTCTTCAGCACTGAGAATTCCCCCCTGTTTCCGACTCTCCGCTACCACCTGCGCGCCGATTTCCCCCCCATAGAAAACTGCTGGCCCGCCGCGAGCAATCTGGGTGAGAGTGCGCGCAAGATTCTTCTGTACTAAACGATCGCCTACCTCGTAGGGTTTTGAACCATTTTTCAGGAAAATCGCCGCCATACTCGGATCTTTTAACTTCTCACCGCTTCTCCGGAGGATTTCTATATCTCCTGTCCCCAGGATAAATCCCTGTCCAGCAAGGGCGATCGCTGGAGCGATGACTTGTTGACGCGAGCGTGTACCGTATTTCTGTAAGGCCAGATCCAGACCTCGCACTGTACCAGGAACCGCCACCGCCAGATAGCCGTTGCGACTGCGGCCGGGGATAATCTCACCATTGCGATCAAGGTACATATTGGCGGTGGCGGCTAGAGGTGCGGTCTCTCGAAAATTGATAAACACGCTTTCGCCGTTGGCTAACCGGATCAGCATAAAGCCGCCACCGCCTAGATTGCCACAGCAAGGCTCGGTGACTGCAAGCGCGTAACCCACGGCAACGGCCGCATCGATCGCATTCCCACCCTTGCGGAGAATTTCCAGACCGACTCTAGAAGCTTCCCCCTGACTGGTAATCACCATGCCATTTTTGCCCACGGCGGTTTTTTCTGGCAGTTGACCGCGCACGTTCTGACTAACGGTGATCGCAAGGAAAAACAAGAGAAACGTGCGGGGAATTTTCATAAGATATTAGAGAAAACGGGTTAACTGTACCTGATAGAGTTCTTTTTTCGTGACCGCGACTGGTATGGTAATGCTCTAGACCTGTGGACTGCATTTCTGCAAGGTAGTCGTCTAATCATTATGACTTGTCTTATCCACAGACTCAGAATACTACTGTTTATTGCCCCAGCAGGTTAACAGCATCCCCGATCTGTTCATCGCTGACCTCTAGGTATCTTTGCAGGACTTCCAGACTACTGTGACCACTTATTTTTTGGATCACCCGGAGCGGCACACCCCGGTTACTCATCATGGTCAAGGCCGACCTACGGAAGCTGTGGGTCGAGACTCCTTTTAGTCCCGCCCGTTCGCAAGCGTTTCTTAGGATCAGGTCGGCACTCGATCTATGCAGGTGTCCTTTTTCTCTAGCGTTGTGGAAGGAAGGAAAAAGGTAACTATCGGGTTGAAATTCTTGCAGGTAAAGGTCGAGGATTTTCCGCAGGGCAGGATTGACGGGGATAGAACGGGTTCCCTTCTTGCCTTTGGTGATGGACTTCCTGAAGGTGATCGTCGTTCCCACATCGTTGACGGTCAGTTGCAGTGCCTCCGATATCCTGCAGCCGGTATGGAAACAGATGCCAAACAGACATCTATCCCGATCGTTATCGAACCCAGCGAACAGACGATCTAGTTCGACTTGAGAGAGGATTTTGGCTTGTCCGTTACCGTTAACTTTCACGATACTTATGTTTTACTCGACAATACTGCACTATCGTCTAGTATAATACAATGCCAGAAGTCGAGGTGGCGCGGTGAAACAATTGAGTTTATTCGTTACGGGTGGCGACGATCGAAGGGAGAAAGCCACCCAGATGAGCAAGGATTTCCTATTCGCTTGGAAGGAGAGGATTGCAGACTATCAACGACAGGTAAGAGAGGGAAAGACGGCGATCGAGCAACCGACTTTATTCGATCTACCGCAGACCACATGGCACACTGCCGATGAGATCGATCCTTTTTCTTTACCGCATCATCCCTCGGACTTCTATCGCCGTCCCGACATCGAACCCCCCGACGATTCCAATCAAGGCTGTCTCTATTTTCAGATCGACCATGTTAGTAAAATCGTACTGTATGTCGGAGAGACGAAGTTGAGCGCCCGCCGGCGTTGGTTGGGTTCCCACGATTGTAAAGATTACGTTCTCAACTATATCGAGTTACACCGCCGCTACGATCTCGATGTGGCCGTTAATGCTTCCTTTTGGTATCATGTTCCACCCACCAAAAAGATACTACAGCAGTGGGAACGGGAGCTTATTTTTAAGTGGCGACCTCCTTTCAACAAGGAGATGTGGGAGTTCTACGGCCAACCGTTCGGGAAACTCTAGCTACCGACAAATGCCGTCGTTTCTGTTAGGATAGACAGTAGCGATCGCTAAAATAGTTATGATGGGAAGAAACCGTTATCCCGATAATTGGGGGGAAATTGCCGCTAGGGTCAAGGAAAAAGCCGGCTGGAAATGTCAGTGCTGCGGAATGCAGTGTTTGCGACCGGGGGAAAATGTCAGCGACCTGACCATTTCCGAACGCTCGATCCGCAAACTGGCCGTACACCACCACAACCGACAACCAGAGGATAATCGCCCCGAAAATCTCATCGCCCTCTGTAGTGCCTGTCACCTTGAGCGCCACAAGTTCCGGCTCGGTTCCGTGTCTATCGGTCAGTTGTCGTTATTTTAGGACGATCAACTTTCCTGTAGGGGACAGACGGGACAACGGGGTCGTGCCGCGGCAAAATCTCGACCCCTCCTACCGATAATCTAACGAGTGTGTATTAGCGTTTACGGGTTTCCGCAAATTGTGTTAATGAATATATTAAACCCGAATAGGATTGCCGCCATTCCTATAAGTGCGTAGGTTTTTTTAATATATGAAGCTTTTCTATGGTATTTTTTTGTTAATTGCTCCTCAGCTTCTATCCATCGGTCAACAATAAATACCCTATACTCTTCTTCATCAGCATAGTAATAATCTCCATTTCGCAAATACGATGGCTGTGGCACATCGCCATCGGCACTGGGCATTAATGCTGCTAAAATAAAAAAAACAGATGTTACCAAACACACTGTAGCACCTATTTTTGTTACTTTAAGCCAAAACTCGCTACTCGCAAGATCCGAAGAAAATTTAATAAGCACTCCATTAGCGGCGAGTAAACCAGCTAATCTAGTGTTTACATTGTCAATGGATCTGCCTAGATTGTTTATTGATGCTTCTGTGTACTCATATATCAGCTTTATATTGCTGGTATTATTGGTATTATGATTCTGTTGTGATTCTTGAGTGTTTGTCATGTCCGATAAGAAATCTAATAATTTAGATAATAGCGAAGGGTCAAAACCCAAAAAGCAACCTCCCCCAACGACACCGAAGCCATCTGGTATGGGTAAAATTCACCGTGATGGTTGTGACACGGACAACATAACTACTGGTTGACCACCTTCACTTAAGGACAAAGGATTCTCGGTAGGGACAAAACGGCGTGAACTTTGCTCTTTAGGTTGTCCATCCGTTAGAGCGCTCGAATCCCTTGATCGTTCCCGCCACCGCATCTAACTTTTACTAGGGGATAATTTTGTACTATAACTTTCTTCCATCGATGGAACCCGATGACTCGATCGCCCCCGTATCTAACCTTTACTAGGGGATAATTTTGTACTATCCTTCGATTTGTTTTAACCACCATTCCAGCAGGACGGCGCGGCATTGTAAGCAGGTGAGGGACTTCAACAAATCGCTGACTCCGATTGAATTAGCGGGATAGGTCAATAGTTCGCCGGTAGATAGGCCGCCGTCGATATCGGCGATAAAACCGTAGAGTTTCTGATTGGAAAAGGAGCTATTGACTGCCCAACCCTCGCTATTTAGGGGAGTTAATCGGGTCACTGCCGTCGCTTCAATTCCTAATTCTCGTTTTAGAGTCATCAACGCCGCCTCGTGATGGTCTTGCTTCTCGGAAATCCGACCACCGGGGAAATCAAGGGTTATTTGTCCCAGTCCGGGGCGATAACTGGGAGCGGGCAGCAGTATCATCGAGTTTTGAACGGGCAGAACGATGACGGAATCAGCTTTTTCAACCCGCCAGTATTCTAATAGTTGTCCTCGATCGTCTTGCAGGTGTTCCCCGATCAGGGTCAACCAGCGACAACGGAGTTCTAAAAAGCGATCGTTTACTGGCCATGATCTTTCCATTTTTGTCTATCTTAAAGCTTAAATATCCGAGTGATCAACGCCTTACGGCATCAAAGGTTAGTACACCTCCTTTTTCTCCTTTTAGCCCTTGAGGCCCGCGATTTCGTGATCAACGCCTTACGGCATCAAAGGTTAGTACACTAAAGGTGATGCAGCTAGGAGTCCGATTATTCCTTGTGATCAACGCCTTACGGCATCAAAGGTTAGTACACCTCTTATCTTTTCTTTTCCCTATAGACGATTAACGAGTGATCAACGCCTTACGGCATCAAAGGTTAGTACACAAAATCATTAGCAATTCAGCAAGTGCAAAATGGGGTGATCAACGCCTTACGGCATCAAAGGTTAGTACACTCTCAGGTCGGAAGATTTTAAATCCTTAAAAAAGTAGTGATCAACGCCTTACGGCATCAAAGGTTAGTACACGAATTCAGGGCAATTAGAGCCAGTTACTCTTGAAAGTGATCAACGCCTTACGGCATCAAAGGTTAGTACACTTGGTTTCTTGAATTGTTTCGATTGCAGTGTCATGTGATCAACGCCTTACGGCATCAAAGGTTAGTACACATCTTGATACTCCTCTTTGTTTAAATCTTCTAGTTGTGATCAACGCCTTACGGCATCAAAGGTTAGTACACTTTTGACAAAAATCGATAATTTCTCTTTCATTAATTCGTGATCAACGCCTTACGGCATCAAAGGTTAGTACACTTTCTTTTTCCAGTCATCAATAGCTTTTTGGATGTGTGATCAACGCCTTACGGCATCAAAGGTTAGTACACTTGGAAATTGCACTAAAATCTTACCTTATCATCCCGTGATCAACGCCTTACGGCATCAAAGGTTAGTACACTGTTTGGTTGACGACGAACTTTTACAGCTTTTTTCGTGATCAACGCCTTACGGCATCAAAGGTTAGTACACAGATTATGGTATTTACCTAGTTTATGTAATGGTCTGTGATCAACGCCTTACGGCATCAAAGGTTAGTACACCACCGTTACTGGTGCGATTTATCTTGTGCAATCGATGTGATCAACGCCTTACGGCATCAAAGGTTAGTACACTCTGTATGGGTTCCCAAAGCTCCTGAATGGGATGGAGTGATCAACGCCTTACGGCATCAAAGGTTAGTACACTTTGAGCGTAGTCAACCGAGATATGGGTAATAAGGTGATCAACGCCTTACGGCATCAAAGGTTAGTACACAGGATAATTTCGATTTTTTTCCACAAAAATTAACTGTGATCAACGCCTTACGGCATCAAAGGTTAGTACACGATAAACGGACGGGCGGGAACGTCTGTCACTGTCCGTGATCAACGCCTTACGGCATCAAAGGTTAGTACACAGTTCGATATTTTGTTAGGCAAGGGGGTGTAGTTGTGATCAACGCCTTACGGCATCAAAGGTTAGTACACCCGTAAATAACTTTTATGTTTGTTAAAATTATTTAAGTGATCAACGCCTTACGGCATCAAAGGTTAGTACACACCTCGATTGTGAGGGTTAAAGTTCCCGTGTATTCCTTGTGATCAACGCCTTACGGCATCAAAGGTTAGTACACGGCGAGGCTGAAAAAGCCTTTGGTGTATAGCTTCGCAGTCCATTTTACAAGCACCTCTAGAAAAACGCCAAGAAATCTTCTGATCAGAGCTTTTGAGTGACAGCACCGAATCTGAAAACCGTTATCCAGTGCGACTTTCAAAAAATGCAAGCAGGAATTGTTCCTTGTCAAACCCTGAAACCGAGACAGCATTAGCAATACAAATAAATTTTAGCCCGTGGATTTTTTCCCAGCCAGAGATGCTTGTTTTTTTTAGATTACCCGAAACCCTTTTTCGTCCAAAAGCCATGTGTCAGGTCGGTTGTACTTAGGCAGATCGCGCACACACTGCTCCGACAGACGAATTAAAATTAAGTCGTCTTTTAGGGTGAGGACTTTTTCCAATTCCCAGCGCAATTTTTCTCGCATTCGCGCACTTAACCAACAGCGAAAAATCGAGTATTGAATGCGATCGCCGTAACCGCCTAAAATTTTGTAAGCTTTACGCCAGCGTTGCGGACAGCGAATATCGTAACAAATTAGATACCAGTGCTTTAATTCTGCCATTATCTTCACCCCTAGCGTAAAATCAGGTGTCCAAATAAACCACTCTCCCCCGACCATTCCTTTTCTAGCAATCGTACCTCTAATTCCAATAAACGGCGATAGGTGAGGGAATAACCGGTAATCGGATGCTTCCATGTTTCTGCTTTCCGTCGTTCGTAAATATCGATAAATTTGCGTCGTCCCGTCTCGCTTAACCATACTTGTTGTCCACGGATTTCAAAATCTCTCTGAATATCCCACTGATAGCGATTAATCGAGGTTATTATGGGCATATCGACCAAAGGAACTCGAAAAACTTCTATCAAATCTAGGGCTAGAGGTGGGGCTTGGGTGCGTGGCTGGTGATAAAATCCTAAAGCTGGTTCTAAGCCGACGCTGAGAATAGAATTCATCACATCTTTGATTAGTAAAGAATAGCCAAAACTCAACAAGGCATTAAATCTATCTTTAGGAGGACGACGGTTGCGACCAGAAAAGAGCATTTCCTCTGGGACATCAGAACCTAGTAAATTGGGTAAGGCTCCAAAGTATAAAGCTGCTAAATTGCCTTCAATTCCCAGTAAAGAGTCGAGAGAATTGATACTAGAAACCTGTTTAAGTAGGGTTTTCATCTGCTTGATTGCCTTTTCCAGAGATTCGCTTTCTCCTTTGCCTTGGCGTTTTCCCCGCATCAGAAACTTGCGCTGTCCCTCCCCCCGGCAAATAACCAATTTCTGAGCTAATTCCAGACATAAATTCTCCTGAGTTAAGGCTCGATATTGCCGGATACGTCGTTGAATGCTACCAGAACGATTATCAATACTAGCGATATAACGACCGCCACCAGAGATAAAATGAATACCGATATTATTAGCGACTAAAAAATGCAGTGCTTGAGTAGAAAGTTGCGAGAAACTGTGAAGAATAACCTGACTAACCTGCTGAATAGATAGTTTTTGGTCAGGTTCATTTCTACGGCTAATTTTTAACTGTTCTCCCGCTCTTCCTATCCTTGTCCCTGGTTCAAGGATGTGAATAACTTCTCGCTCATCGTCTTGAGGGAATAAACGAGCGGCAGACCATTCCCGATTATGAGCGAGACGGGCTTCTTCTGGCAAGCAAACGGGAGCTAAAGAACAACGGGAACAGAGATGTTCATTATTAGTTACGGGGGGACGATAGGGGGAATTTTTTAACTGTTGTGCCTGTTGTATGGCTTCTCTTACCGATTTTCTGCCAGCATCATCTACAGGAATGTGGATAAGGACATTATCGGCATGATAACGAATTCTACCCTCGGTAATGCGGGTATTTAAGGCTATTTCTAGAAGACAAGAGTAGGCGAGAATTTGCAGTTTATCACTTTCCCAAGCTTGCGGCTGATTATTCTCATCTCGATGACAGCGTCCGCGTTTGTGTTCATAAGGAATAGTTTGACCGTCTCGCTGACGTAAAACGTCAATTCTACCCCTTAATCCGAGGTTTTCGTCTTCAAGATAGAGGTCTTGCCATTCTTCTCCTTCTTTCCGTTCGATTTCATCGTGTAACCGTCTTCCAGCAAATACTGCCGCGTCTTGGGTGTAGAGTTCTTCCACTTCTTCGAGATAAAATAGACGGGGACAGTAGGCAAAAGCGTGTAGAGCGCAGACGCGGAGAGTATCTTGGACAGGTTGGGTAAGTGATTCTGGATTAAAGTCGAGCGCTTGCATGATATGTTTTAGTGTAAACTTGCTTGCTTTGCTATCAATTTAACCAGTGACTACGGCAAAAAAATTTCCGCCTTTAAAAGAAAAAAGATTAGGAAATTCTGTCAGCTACAATCCAAACATGGGTATCGATAATCACTGCTCAACATCCCATTTTTCACAATGGGAGCAATAATATCCATTTCATAAATGACACTATTTTTAAGTAACCAGCTAGTTTCACTATTGGAAACAGATACTTTATTTGGCTCTTCTCAAATTTGTGTGATAATTTTTGCTTATGAAATCGTAAAATGTTTAGTGGGAAACACTTTTAGGATTATTTTGCTGAAGAAACTATCAGTATATACCCCGTTTCCACATAGAAACCAGAATATCCTTTATTTTTGATAGCCATTACGATATTATCCAATTAATGGTGACATTATAGCGGGTTTCCCAGAGATGGGTTACTATCCCTTATTAGACTGAAAACCGCTATAAAAAAGAGGACTATAGCTTTATTTGTCTTTTGAGCTTTTCTTTGCTTTCGTTGTAGTTAAAATGGGTGCAATGATGTCAACCAGACACTGATCGCTATATTCTCCCAATGAGAACCTTTGAAAAGTCCCTTGACTCGTATTCCTGTCAATCCAAATAGGCAAACCGATTAAACCTCGATTATCCTTGACTAGCCAACGAATAGCACCATCGGTTTCTCGATAGTTACGAATGCCATTAATCATTGCCCAAGATTCACCCAAACTTAAACCACCAAAGCGCAATATTTGACTAGGTGAAGATAAAGCAATAGCTACCCGTTCTGATAACTTGATACTTGCCATCTCATTGCTAGAGTCAATTTTGAGAGCAATACGCACATCCGTTAGTAACTCTTGAAAATTGGGCTTAGAAAATTGGCTAGTTGGATATACCCCTTCGCCATACTTCTCTACCCGTTTCTTGACTTCACCACCCACCACAAACTTGTGGCTACGCTGCTTACGCACAATTCGAGAAATCGGTGAATCATTGCCAAGAATACCAATTGCCAACCTCACCCCCAGATGAGCCGATATATCCTCCTCACCCACTAACGAGAGCAAAAATCCGTAGAGTGTTGATGGTGGCGGATAGAGATAACTTTCCTTAAAATCTCTTGCAAAGCTACGGGGAAAACTGGTGCAAGGACACTCTAGATAGAGCAAATCATCCATTAGGCTTTTACCCCCTTTAACTCAGCTAAACGCTTTTTAGACTCAGCGATCGCCTCTTTGACACCACGATGCACCGTCACACCCAAATTTTGTAACTGCTCACCATAGGGAGTATCGGCAATTTCACCCGCCACGATTAGCTCATTGACATCAATGTCTTTAACCTCAACCAAGCGCACAAGTTTTGGACAGCCAACGGATTCTCCCACACGCTTAAAGCAATTCATAATCCAAGGACTAGGATCATCGGTTAGGCGAATCACAACAGACTCGGGACGAAACTCGTAGAGGAAGCGGGAATGATTGCCCCCCACATGACGAATAGCTGCGATCGCATCTAAAACAATATCGGCACGCTCAATCTTTTTCAGGCTTTCGGGTGTCAGCGCAACGGAATATTGATAAGCAGTGCGGTGTACCTCAGTGCTGTGAATTGAGGTTTTACCCTTCTGACCACCAGTTGAACCAAAAGCAATATCACCCCAATAGGGATCGAGACTAATTGCACGACTCACTTCTAAAACTCCTCGCCGTTTTTTGGTTGCATCTTCATTTTCCGAACCTTTCTTGGCATCCATATAACCAAAGAGATCATCATCGATAAATGCCACAGGATTATAAGTTGCCCCCTTCTTGTCCTTCTCTCCCTTAAGATGATATTTATCCTCATCTGCGTCAAAAGTGCGGTTCACTTCTGCTTCACAAGTATTTTGCAAATACTCACGCAAGCCCCAGCGAATCGCCTCAGCACTTACAGTTGTATGCTGATCGTTGCCGCAGGTAATTTTTTGCAAGGTTGAAAGGGTGCTGCCGTCACCTTCGCCACGATTATTAGCGGCGATTGCAGTGGGGGTAACGACAGTAATAAATAAATGCTTAGACATGATCGAACTCCTTTGTTTTGAATACAGAAACTATTTACAAACTTTCTTCGTAGCCTTCATCATCTGCTTCAACGACAGAATCAGAATCTGGAATCTTTACTAGCTCCTCTTCAGAATTAGCATCCCCATCTTTTTTCTTGCTTTGGTAAGTAGCTATTGCTAACATGGTCAAGTCACGGGCTTTGCGCCATTCTTCACCATGAATCCAAGCATAGATTTCTCGACCTAATCCCCTAGCCGCTTTGCTACGAAATTGGCTCAAGAAATCTACAAGAGCAGTTGCAAATTCCTGTTGGGTGCTAGGGCGTTGTAAACGGTGAATCACCTTGTCTGTAACTTGTGCATAGTCCAGAGGGCGACCCTGTTTAGTTGCTTGCTTGATTTGTCCAACTAGATAAACACTAAATGCTCCTTGTACGGAGTCAAATAGAGTCTGTTCGTAAGGTTGAAGGTGTGATGTCATAGCAATTAGTCCTTTTCTTTCATATTTAATGTTGTTAGAGGGGGATTTACGAAACTCATAAAACTTGGTGTACCAAGTTTTCCCATTGACCAAATTTTCGGCAATCCAAGGCAATATTTTTGATATGTCTAACCAAGAAACACCTTTATCAGTTACTTTGACCTTGCTGGGGAATAGCGAGATCGCACTTTGGTAAACAGATAAAACTTGATGGGATGATCGAACACGGTAAACTGCCTGTTTTAGTCCAGATTGGTTGCCATCCCAAGGTTGTTTACCAAGTTGATAGACCTCGCAATATTCGACTTTTTGCAGTTGTAAGCTGTCTGCTAAAGCTTCTTCTAGTAAAAGTCTTAAACCAGCTTCACCCGCACTTGGTGAACGAAAGTCACGGTAACTACGATTACTAAGTTGACGACGACGATTAATCCAAGACTTTAAATCTTTTACTTCGGGGATTACTAGAGCATAGCGCCCATTTTGCAGAAGGTAGTAGTTACAGGCGATAGGCAAAAAAAGTAAAGCGATAAAACCACTAGGTGATTCTTCATACTCACCGTTAATATAACACTCAACTAGCCCCGGCAAGTGATGTCCTTTGATGGCAATTGAGCCATTAAACTTATTTTTGCTATTAAAAGCACCTTTAAAATCTCTTAAGTAATAGCAGTCAATCATGTCTCTGTGACTAACTAGAATCTCTGGCTGATTGTCCTCTACTTTAAAAGGAATAAGTCTTGCTGTTTTATCTAGGGTTCTCTGTTTAGAGTGCTGTAAAAAAGTCGATGTTACTCCTTGACTAAAAGTATATTTCCCTTGCCCACTCAAATTAAGTGCAGGTACATTTAACATCCCTGAGTCAATTTGGTAAGCACTCTTAATTAGCCAATCTAGTGCTTCCTTATCATCGCAATCCCAGTTCAAAGTAACTGTGTCTTCGGATATTTCCCAAGAGATAGGAGCATCATCTATTTCAAGAGTGGATAATACTAGAGCAAGCCCTGCGATACCTGCACGATGAGGTAAGAGGGTATTGGGGTCAAAAATAGACAACTCGAACTTACTCAATTCTCATCACCTCCTTTGATTAAATAAGCTCCCAATTCCGTAGAATATGCCCACTCACGACTGGGAGCTATGGGGTAGCCTTTCCTGTGTCTTTCCCATTTCTGTACTTTTTTAGTAGACAGTAATGGGATGGTGTATTTAGGTAAAACTTTGGCGGGCAATTTATCCACAATTTGTTTGTCCTGCTCTAGTAATGCCGTAACTGTATGACCTGCTTCACGACATGGTGCGGGATAAGCTTGCCATTTTTTGATTTCATTAAATAAAACCGTCTCTTTGTCAGGCTTACCTTGTTGTGGCGATCGCTCTAGCCATTCTGCTAAAGCTGCCTGAGAAACTTCATCGGTAAATGTCTCAAGCATTGCTCTGCCGCTATCTAATTCCTCTTGACTATAGGGAAAACGCACTTTGGGATCAGGGTAAAAAATAGCGTCTAATGATCGCCCGATATAGCGGCGATTAAGTCTCCCCAATCGCTGAATTAACCCAGATGGGTTAGCAATTTGTGAGACGAGTAAGGATGCAGATAAATCTAAAGACATTTCCGCAACTTGAGTAGCGATCGCAATAACCTGCTTGTTTTCCTTGAATGCCGCAATCACTGTCCGATGATGATCTACCCGATCTTGGTAGCGATAGCGACTGTGGTATAGAACGGCATTTAGTCCTCTTTGTTTAGCCTCTTTATACACAGCGATCGCTGTACTCACCTGATTGCAGACCCACAGAACTTTGCCACAAATATGTTCACCATTGGGCAAAGCATAAGTTTTCTCTAATTCTTGTGTAACACGTTCCCAATCAGGAGTGTCTGATAAACAAAAGCGATAGCGAGGTAATAACTCTATCTCTTTTGCCCCTTCAATAATTTCCATGGACTCGCCGACTGCTTTCTGAATTGCCTCTAGTTGCCAAGGTAGAAACGAGGCAGACATTAGTAAAACTGGAGCTTTGACAACTTCCAGAAATCGCAATAACCCACCAAAAAGACGATTATCGTAACAATGCACCTCGTCAAATACAAAAGCAGCTTGAGCGATCGCAGGAAAGCAATACATTGGACGGCGATTACATTGCAATAGACCTAAAACGGTATCCACAGTGCAAACACTGACTTTTGTCCCCCATGTCTTAAAAGATTCTAGTTTTGTCGCTGTATCATCTTCATCTCCCGTTGACATCAAATGCGCTAAATCCACATCGGAACGGGAATGCAGCAAAACCGAATCTACTCGATCATGCACATAGTCGATAAATCCTTCGGTACTTGTGCCAGTAGTTGGATAACAAAAAAACAATTTGCGATCTACTGCATAACGTTTTGCCCAGTTATAAGCTCCAAGAGTTTTGCCTGTACCACATCCAGCCCTAGCTAAAGTCACTCGCAATTGCGATTCCCCTAGTGCAACTTGAAATGGTCGCATTTCTTGACCATTGAGTCTTTGATTAACAACTTGCTCAACCTCTGATTCTGTAAGTTTGGTTGATATTTGTTTCTCAATCCAATCACTAATTTTCAAGTCAGTATTTGGTAAAGCTGAACCCACCGTGTCTGCTGCAATAATCAGCACTTTGACAACTGACACGAAATTAGAGTCTGTCGCTTGCCAATTAATAAAATCTTCCAGTAATAATTGACGTTTAGATTTAATCTCATTCACAGTCCATTCCTTAGATGGTTTGACCGATAGCTTTAATTGTTTGGATAAGCCTAATGCTTTGACTCCATACTTGAGCATTCCCCGAAAATATTGCGGTTCAGTATAAAGATATAAGCGATCGCTTCCCGATCCATTACGAATTTCGCCAAGTTCATCATTAGGAGACTGTGTTCTAGAATCCCAACCTAGTTTTAAATGATGTCCTCCTGCCGCCACAACTGCCGTGCGAAAATCAGCATTGGGGCATTGCTGTAGCCATTCTCGATATTCCCAAGCTAGAAGCATTGAGGCTAACTCATGGCGAATTAACTGCGGATTTTTCCTAATATCTCGCTTGCCTCTGACCACCATTTGAAAATGGTCATTGGCTTTGCCCCAATCATGCAAGTAAGCTGATAATCTAGCTGTGGCACGAAAATCTTCCCAGCTACATTTCAAATCAAATTGATTTATGATTCCTTGACCGATATTTTCCAGTAAAGCTGTAACAGCATTGACCACATCTGCTGTATGTCCCACCAGTCCGTAAGAGCCTTTCCAATGACCTGAATCGAAAGACTTTGCCAATAAAATATTAGGGCATAATTTATTCTGCATAATTATCCTCCTTAACTGGATAGAACCATCCACACCCAAAATGTTTGCGTCCTCCTAATCCATATCCTTGAAGTTTAAGAGAGTCTTCGTTACTTAATCCCTCAATAACTACTCCGTATCCTAAGACATTTTTATCTTTAATTCGGATACTTCTTAAAGCTAAGTCTCCCTGAGAATTACTGTTAATAAAGGCTTTTCCATGAATATTTTCTTGATCAAGAGCTTTTTGACAAGATTCAAGAAAATATAGGGGAGCTTCCTGAGTATTCCATTGTTGTAAATGGAAGATGACTAACCTTGCTTTGAGAAGACTACTAATTTCAGGTAGAGTTAAACGAGGTTGAACCAATCGGATTAAATGACCTCTAATATCTAAAACCTGATTTTGAAGAAAGCGATACCATTGGGTCGCATCTTCGGCGGGACATCTTAACCGAAAACGAGAATATTTATTTAGATAAATCATACCACTTTTATTAGAAACCCCAGAAATACTGGAGAGCAAAACATCCGATGACAAATTATTATCATTTAATAAAGTTGGCTGTTGTTTATGACACAGATTTTTAATCGCAGAATATAGAGAAAAACCATGATCGGCGGGCAGAGTTTGTCCTCTTAAAGAAAATTGAATTTCCAGAAAATTCATATTTTGCTCCTTCTTAGCTTTCGGTTGTCGAAAGTTTGTAATGTTGACTCATTTCCTCAACTTCCCTCTTAATCAATTGAACTAATTCTTGTGGTTCTTTGACAATTGCTCCCTTGCCATAACCCAAAACCCATCGTTTAAGATCATTTAATCCCTCTACGACTAAATGCAAGGTTAATGAGCCATCGGGATGTTCGACTAACTTTTGAGAAGTATGCCAGCGTCTTTCTTTGATAAAGGGAGCAGAGGAAGGATTAAACCAAATTGTAACCGAAAATAATTTATCCCCTCCTTCGTTTTGAAATCTTTTTTCCAGATAAGCTTTAGCATTAAAACTAGAATCTTTCTCAAACGTCTCATCAAGTATCCTGAGATTCTTAATGCGATCGATACGAAAATCCCTTATCGCCTGTCGCTTATGGCAAAAACCGATTAAATAAGGATTGCTACCGCGATAAATGTCCAAAAAATAGGGATCTACCACCCGATCTGATTCCTCATTGCGAGTCGCCGCATAATAGCGAATCCAAATCCGTCGGGAGGTATTGAAGGCATCTAGTAACTGCTGCCATATTTCGGGACTAAGATTGAGCATTTCAGCACCAGGACGAAAAATAATGCGCTCATCGGCTAATCGCTGCAAATTAATCCAAGTTTGCTCTGGTAATCGCTCCGATAAACGCTCGATCGAAGATCGCAATTCTTTTTCATAAGCACTTCCGGCATAGGACTCTAACATTTTTGCCCCCAGCGTCAGAGCAAATAATTCCCCTTGACTTAAGGAAATACTGGGTAAACGCCAATTAGGGTCGGTATAGTACCATCTTTTGCCCGATTGGTCGTATTCTAAAGGTGCAAAATATCTGTCCCTCAAAAAATGCAGGTCATTTCTGACGGTTCTTTCCTTGACTTCGAGATGCTCCGTTAAAATGCCTTGGGTAATTCGCTTACCCGAACGCAGCAATTGGTCAATAGTCAATAGGCGCTCAAGACGGCGTGACATCGACATTTACTGACTCCTCAAATACTGGACAATCTGATCGTAAACAATGACCCCAGCAAAAAAGCTTCCCCCATTTTAAATTCAGCATTTTTATTGAGAAAATCTTTAAGAACACCGGTGGGTTAGGTGGTCATAGGTCTCGGTATCTGTAAATCCTCTACTTTTAGGGTATAGATAGAGTAAATACAGCAAAACCATCGATTATTATCAATGCAATCGTCAAGGTTTACCACCTATCTCTAGGATGCCACGAATAGCGGTCAATACTTCACTTTCTCTCACCGGAAGTAAAGTAGTACAGAATTATCCCCTAGTAAAGATTGGGGGGAACTATAGTAGAAAGGGAACTGGGAATCGGAACAATGATCGAGCGTCACAGAAGGAGATTGGCTAACGGGGAGGAGCGGGTCTATACCTACGGGGTTGGAGCGGACGGTGAGCGTCAGTCTTTGTCGATCCGTTCCGTTGATGATTCCCTTTCAATCTCCTGCTATAGGCGAGCAGAAAAAGAGCGGGTGGTAGCTGCCCTACTAGCCAATGCCAGTTTGTTGGTGGTGGGGGAAGACGGAGCGGGGAAGACCTTTTTAGCGGAGCAGGTGATCGAGGACTTGTGGGGGCGGGGGTTTCCGGTGGCCGCCCCTGCCATCGGCACGGTCAAACAGATGCTTCTGGAAATCGCCGGGGATTTGGGGGTAGATACGGAGACGCTAGAGGGCAAACCGATGACGGCACAACAGTTACAGGAAACCATCGCCGAATGGTTAGAAAATAACGTCGCTTTTCTGGTCATGGACAATGCCCACAGGTTTCCCGTTTCCCTGCGTTGTTGGCTGGAAAAACTGCATTTACAGGGACAGCCGATATTATTGTTGGCTACTTACCCCCCGGCCCGAGATATTTTTTTGAAGCTTCCCCGCATCGAATTGGAAGCTTTACCAGAAAGGGCGATCCGCGAAATTATGGAGGGGGAAGCAAACGATTTGGGATTGCAGGTGACACCGGGTAAACTAGCCGATTGGCAACAACGGGCGATCGGTAATCCCATGTTAGCGAAACGGGTGGTCAAGGAAGAATATTTAGGATTGGAGGGTAATAATTATGACCATACCCAGTGGATCGACGGTACTCCCCTACTAATTGCCGTTCTCATGGGTTTTATGATTCTGCGATTCTTGGGACTCGGTTTTAATAACACCAGTCTTTATCTGATCGGAGGGATACTGACTGTAGCGGTGGGAATGGTCAGGTTGATGATTTATTCCTTACCCCGACAGTCTAACCGTTTGGGACGCTGACCTCGGATAACCGCTCCTAGTCCCTAAAGGATTAGGAGTGTCACACATCGATTTGGTAAACTGAAAGAGTTGAGCATGATGACCTATGACCATTGCGATCGACCAACCAATAGAACAAAAGCAACTCAGCTTTGACGAGTTTCTAGCTCGTTACGGTGGCGATAATCGCTACGAACTCATCGATGGAGAGGTATTCGATTTGGAACCGACGGGTTTGCATGAGGAAGTCGCGGCTTTCATTACCACAAAGGTCTGTGTCCAGATCGATAAAATAGATTTACCTTGGTTTGTTCTTCAACGGGGACTATTGCGTCCTTCCCACCTTAACATGACGGCATTTCGACCTGACGTTGCGGTTGTGGATCGAGATGAACTTAGCAAAGAACTACTTTGGTCTAACCAGTCGATTCTGACGCTGGGGAGTTCGATTAAATTTGTGGCAGAAGTTGTCAGTAGCAACTGGCAAAACGATTATGCCCGCAAAGTTGAAGATTACGCCGTTTTAGGCATTCCTGAATATTGGATTGCTGATTATGCGGGATTGGGCGGGACTCGACATATTGGTAAGCCCAAACAGCCCACTCTATCTATCTGTACGCTAGTAGATGGAGAATATGAAATTCAGCAGTTTCGAGGCAATCAGACTATAACTTCCACCGTCTTCCCAGGGCTGAAATTAACGGCTGAACAAGTGTTAAGGGCTGGTGGATAATAATTCAATTACGCCGGATGGACAGAGGCTGCCGTTAACACACCGCAAGCCTCAAGACTTTTCACTGGTTCATCTGGTCTTACAAATGTTCTAAATTAGAAGCAAAGGGTGAGATCGTCGCTTGACAGATCGGCTTCTCAAGGCAAGGTCTTCCAGAAAAAATCTGGCAATCAGCCCACGGAAAAAAAGGTTGAGAAACTGGGTGAATTAAACGGTTAACTTTGGGTTTTAGATTCGGTCGGGTTATCAGTTATCGTAGTTGTCAGTTTACCAATTACCGATCACAGCCAAAAACCAACCTTTGCCGCTCGATAATTAATTATAATTTACAATTCTCACTTCCTAATTCAGAACTGATAAACTATAACTTGTAATCTATAATTCACAATTTATAATTCATAATTTATAACTCATAATTTATATGATGAGCGTCACTCATATAGCCTTTTCGGTAGCTTTGACGAGCATAACGTTGGGAACCGCCAATCCGGAGATATTGGGCATAGCGGCGCTGGCTGCCTTGTTGCCAGATGTTGACACGGGCAAAAGCTCGATCGGACGGCTCTTGTTTCCCGTCAGCAGTTGGCTAGAAAAGAGAACGGTTCACCGGGGCATAACCCACAGTTTTTTTGCGTCTGGTGTCGTCACTCTTGCGGCTTATCCCCTAGCCCTACTGGGTCATAGTCAACTCTGGTACGGTCTGATTCTCGGTTACTTTTTCGGCTGGTTTGCCGATGTTTTTACCAAGTCGGGAGTGCAGGCGTTTTATCCCGGTCGGGGACGGATGATCATCCCCAGAAATCCGCGTTTGAGGTTGGCCACGGGCAGTAATGCCGAGTGGTTTCTGCTGTTTGTTCTTGTGGCCGTCTCCATCTTAAGTATTTCTATCAACAGTGGTGGCGGTCTGATTCGCGGGTTCAATCAGGCGTTGGGTTTGCCGTCGGGAGCGATCGAGACGGTGAACGAGGATGCTTCCCGTTATCTGTTGCGGGTTAGGGTTCAAGGGAGAAATGCCATTACCGAAAAGCCAGTCGATGCTACCTACGAGGTAATCGAACCGTTGACCGTTAGCGATCTGCTGGTCAAGGACGAGGGGGGAACGGTTTATCGACTGGGTTCGAGTCAGGAATCTCAGATCATCGCCTCCCGCATTCGGGTAGAACGGGTCGCGCCAGTCCAAGTAAAGATCGAAAATATTGTCTTGGAAGATGAGTATTTAGATAGGCTCGCTAATTTAACGGAACCCTTCGGCGCAGCTCAGGGTAACAGGGTATATTTAACGGGAACGCTGACCATTGCCGATGGTTCGGGTCTAAGTTTGCCCAGTCATGCCGACCGTTTCGATACTATTACCCTACAACCGGGTAACATCGCCTACGCCCGACTTACCGCCGCTAGTCCCCAGTATGCGATCGACAAGTTGGGAGAATACAGCGTTTCAGGTCATCTCATCGCTAGGATCATAAATGTTCAATAAACAGCAGAAACCACTACCCACCGCCGTTTTACGGGCCCCCAATTCCCCATCGGACGAATCATCGCCACCGTCCGGCATCCTTCTGGGGGATAACTGTTATTGGAATCCGGGTCATTTGCCCAACGGTCACATCGTCGCCATCGGTGCATCCGGTAGTGGCAAAACCCAGACCCTCAAAGCGATCGCCTATTCTCTCCGACAGACTTATCCCGATATTCAGTTATTTATCATCGATTTCCACGGTGATCAGGAGATTATCGGTGAAACTTGTTATCCCCTGCACATGGCCAGTTCTCACGGCATCAATCCCCTGATTGTCAATCTCGATGCTGAAGGGGGTGGTCCCCATCTACAGGCCATCGCCGTTACCACCACCCTCAAACGTTCTTTGCAGTTGGGACCCAATCAGGAGGGTTTACTGTTGGAAATATTGCAATTTTGTTACAACCGTCGGGGTATCAGCCAAGAACAACCGACGAGTTGGACAAGGGAAGCGCCCAATTTTACCGATTTGCAGCAGGAGATCGAGTCGCGGGTCGAGAGCGGCTGTAAGGAATCGCAAAAACTGAAACTGAAACTGATAGCCACTTTCACCTACGGTGTCTTCTGCCGTCCCCAACCCGACTTCACCGAGAAACATATCCGCATCGACCTCTCGAAATTACCGCCGGAGATCGGGGCGATTGCCGCTGAATCCTTGGCCTGGCAATTGATGAACCAACACCGGTTAACCGGCGAAATCGAAGGGAAACTACCCCGTACCTACCTATTCATCGATGAGGCTAAAGAATTGCGGAAAAGTCGGGCCTGTGACCGCATCATCGCCGACGGTCGTAAATACGGGCTGGGTTTGGTGTTGGCATCCCAATCGGAACGACATCTCAGCGACGACGTGATCGGTAACTCCTCTACCAAAATCGTTCTGCCAGTGGACCAATCGGAAGTGAAGCGGGTGGCCGCCAAATTCCGGTTTGCCGAGAAGAAAGTAGCCGAGTTAGTACCCTTGACCGCCCTATGTCGTTTCGGCAAACAGGCAGAAGTGACCAGTATCTTTCCTTATCACCGGAGGGTAGAAGATGGTTAGCACTCTTTCTAGGTCAAAACCCCACCAGCGACGCACTGAGACGGTTTTCGCCATCCTCGACGACGCACCGGCCGGTACGACCTACGAAGGTCTGATCTCGTTGGTACGGGAGAAAACGGGACAGGGTTGTTCCCGCAAGCTGATTAGTCGCTGGAAACGGGAACGCACGGGAGAAACCGTCTCCGAAATCCCGACTGTCTTGGAAATTCCAACTGTCTTGGAAACCCCGACCGTTTTGGAAACGATCGCTTCCCAAAAAACACTTAGACAAAGTTCAGTGCTTGCCCTGAGAGAAGCCGAAGGGCTTACCCAGAGCAAGGCTGATACTTTCCCCATTGTCCCCAGAATCGAGAAACACAGCGAGAAAACAAGCGAGAGTGTTGCCCTGAGAGAAGCCGATACTTCCCCCATTGTCCCGGAACCTTTCTATTCCCCCCGTCCTGATTTCTTTCGTTACCTGACCGTTGCCGCCGCCGCCATTATCGCCCTAGTCGGTTGCAGTTACACCACCGCCCAAAAAACCCCCAGTACCCCCGTTACCCCCGTTACCTCTTACCCCCCTGATCAAGGGGGGATTAAGGGGGTATCCTCTCCGAAAAAAACCCACTCCAACGTACCGAGAGAGATCAAAATCCGATTGACCCTTACCACCCCCGCAGATCTGCGGGTCAAACAGGGTTCTCGGATCGTTGCGGGTCAGATACTAAGCGATCGCATTATCGAGAGACAACGACTCCAAACCCAACGTCAACAGTTAGAACTCTCCCTAAAAAAGTTGCAGATTCCCCTCCCCGAACTTACCTTACCTTCACCACCCCCAACATTAAATAAACTTCCCCCCGTTTCCTACCGGCAAGAAATTGCTCATATTACCCTGAAAACGGGAGAATTACAACAGATAGAGACTAAAATAACCCAACAAAAACAGAAAATAGCTCAATTACAGTCGATTATCCCTTCATCGGGTGTTAATGTCGCTTCCCTACCCACTTTTGTTACTATCGACTCTCAACCTTTACCCCCTTATCAAGGAGGCCAGGGGGGATCCGTGGAGACAATCATCGAACACGAAAGGGCGAAACTCTCCCAAATGGAAACGGAACGGGAACAGGCAAAAATACAACTGGACATCGCCCGTGCCGCTTTATCAACCGCCAAGGAAAAGCGTCTTCAGGAAGAATACCAATTGGCTCTAGAAGAAAACCGACGGGCGATCACCCTTCAGAACCAACAACTGGAAGTGGAGAAACAGAGGGCAGTTCGCGCCGCACAACTTCAGGAACGGGAATACAACCAAGCGGTGATCAGGACGAGAATACAGGAGATCGACAATGCACTGGTTCAATTGGCTACGGTTAAGGCTCCCTACCCCGGAACGGTCAAACGGCTTAAATGGCAGGGTCAGGATGATCGCCTTCTCACTGTCGAGCTTACTGTTGATGTGGACTCCCCTACAGGCCGCTCCCCTTCCCTGTCTCGATAGCGGTAACGATTGTCTCCGTACCCTCACCGAAGCGGCGATCGAACGTTCCCCTGAATTGCAGACCCTCGACGAGCGCATCGCCCTGATCGATCGCCGGTTACAGTTGGCTGGACAACGTATCGACCAGGCCAACGCCCGACAATGGACGGGTTATCTCACCACCGACCCGATCGCCATTCTGCAAAATCTGTTTGGGGGTGGTCAGGTACAACAACAGAGGATGGCCATCACCGACCTCGAAATCAGGGCGGCCGACCTAGAGGCGGCCAAGGCTGAATTGGAACGTCAACGGGCTGCCAAACGCTCCCAACTGGGAGAACAGGTCTTAACGCTGGTGATCGCCTACGAAACCGCCGGCGATCGAGAACGGGCGGTATTAGCCCAACTGTCCAATCACGACCTCTTGACCAGGATTACCGAGATTGATTACCGTCTGGGCGGTTCATCCACCGAAACCTATCTAACAAGAATCGCCCAACGAGAACAGTTAGAGATTCAGTGGAACCGTTACCGTCTCGAACGGGAAACCGCTAAACGACAACTTCTATCCCTGACCGGGTTTTCCGCTCCTGAAACCACTGGGTAATGGGTTGATATTGTGAAATTGTAAATTTTTGTGGAGAAGTGCGGTCAGAACTAGAAATCATCGCTAGTCTTTTACAAGAGTTCCGTTATTTTAACTTACTGTCAGGAATTTAGTTAAACAAGGTTTTTGGCAATATGCTATGGCTAACACGCTTTTGGGCGTGATATAGCTGAACTTCCCCCATACATATATACCATAATAGCCCAAAACCCTTATCCATCAATGGATGCACCCCTTAACTTTTCTTAATGTGCCCATGTAATTTGTAACATTTCTTAATGGACAAGAATTCTCTCTATTTGCTAGAATGGTAGTCATGTATATAGAAAAAGTTCCTAACCGTAATTCCCCCCCCCCGCCGTTCTTCTTCGAGAGTCCTACCGAGAAGGAGAACAAGTCAAAAAAAGAACCCTGGCCAATCTCTCAAAATTACCCGATGATATTATCGACAATCTAAAACTGGCTCTTAAAGGGGCAACACTGTCAATGACTGAAGGCATTCCCAATCATTTTGAAGTGATTAGAAGTCTTCCTCATGGTCATGTGATGGCTATTTTAGAGACGATTAAAAAATTGGGTTTAGATAAAATAATCAGTGAAAAATACTCCCGAATCAGAAACTTAGTGGTGGCGATGATTGTGGCAAGAATCATCAATCCTAAATCAAAACTAGCCACAGCGAGAGGGTTTAATAGTGAGACTTGTAGTCAGAGTTTAGGACAATTGTTAGACTTAGAGAAAGCCGATGAAGACGAATTATATAACGCCTTAGATTGGTTATTAGAAAAACAAGAGAAAATTGAGAAGCACCTAGCACTTAAACACTTAGAATCAGGAACATTAGTTTTGTATGATGTCACTTCTACTTACCTAGAAGGAAATGGTTGTGAACTGGGCAAATATGGTTATAATCGAGATAAAAAGAAAGGGAAAACTCAGATAGTTTTTGGTTTGTTATGTTCAGCTAAGGGTTGTCCGATAGCGGTAGAAGTCTTTGAAGGAAACACCTCAGACGGTGCTACTTTAGGTGGACAAATTGAGAAAGTCAGAAAGGGTTGGGGGATTGAGAATGTGGTCTGGGTAAGTGATAGAGGAATTTTAACTAACTCGAAAATCAAGGAATTAGTAAAACCGCTAGAAGGATTAGACTATATTACCGGTTTAACTAAGCCTCAAATTCGGAAACTGGCTGAGGTAGAAGTGATTCAATTAGGATTATTTGATCAGGTAAACTTGGTGGAATTTGAGAGTGAAGATTATCCCGATGAAAGATTAATTGCTTGTCGGAATCCCTTCATTGCCCAGAAAAATCAACTACAAAGAGAGGCATTATTAGAAGCGGTAGAGAAGGAACTAGATTTGATTGTTCAGGCGACTCAAAGGGAGAAAAGAGCTTTAAAGGGTCAAGATAAGATAGCTTTGAGAGTGGGCAAGATTCTTAATCAGTTTAAGGTCAATAAATACTATAACCTAGAGATAACAGAAGAAGGCTTTTCTTATCAGCGTAAGCTGGAATTAATCGCTCAAGAAACGGCCTTAGATGGTGTGTATGTGTTAAGAACTTCTCTGGAGTCAACTTTGATGGATGCAGCGACGACGGTTAAAGCTTATAAAAGTTTGTCTCAAGTGGAGGAGGCATTTCGCTGTTATAAGTCAATTGATTTAAAGGTACGTCCTATCTATCATTATAAGGGTGATAGAGTCAAGGCTCATATCTTTTTATGTATGTTGGCTTATTATGTGGAATGGCATTTAAAACAGTCTTTGGCTCCTTTGTTATTTGAGGATGAAGAAATTGATGATAGTTCTCTGAATGTGATTAAGGCGAGTCGCAGTGAATCGGTGCAATCTAAAGAGAGAAAAAAACGGAATCAAGAGAACTTTCCTGTGCATAGCTTTCGGACTTTGTTGGAAGACCTGGGGACAATTTGCTTGAATACAGTAGAATGTACGATTAGGGAGGGAAGTTATCGTTTTTCTAAGATAACTCGACCGACCCAACTGCAACAAAAAGCGTTAGATTTATTAGGGGTTTCCCTGATTTGTACCCACTAACGGGGCGGCGGAAATTCTCTTAATCCCTCCTACAGCTGGACTTCCCCCGTATAAACATACTAGCTATGGCTAAAAGTCTTACAGAGCCTGAGTTAAAGCAATATAATACTAATGGACTACTGGACACAAAATCCTGAAGTCCTTACGCAGATAGGGTTTGAGGCAAAATTTTTCAAATTT
>NZ_JAPZSO010000216.1:0-28393 GCF_027531715.1 Microcystis sp. LE19-8.1F
GAAAGGATCAGAAAAAGGTTTGTTGAAGAAGGGATAGAATCAGCCCTAAATCGACGAGAGCAAAAAAAACGTCGTCCGAGAATAATTGATGGGGAAAAAGAAGCCGATCTAATGGCGATTGCTTGTAGTGAAACCCCAAGGAAAAAAAGGAGTTGGACTCTTCAAATGCTGGCGGATAAAATGGTAGAACTAAAAGTAGTTGAACAAGTGTCGATTGAGACGATTAGACAAAGCTTAAAAAAAACGAACTTAAACCTTGGCTCCATGAATGTTGGGTAATTCCGCCACAATCAAACGCCGAATTTGTCTGCGGCATGGAAGAAGTTTTAGATATTTATCAACGTCCTTACGACGAAAAAAATCCTTGGGTTTGTTTTGATGAAAGTTGTAAACAGTTAGGGAAAGAAACCCGGGAAGTAATTCCTCCAGAACCTGGTCAATTAGAACGTTATGACTATCAATATGAACGGAATGGAGTGGCTAATCTCTTTATGTTTTTTGAGCCGTTAACAGGGTGGAGACATACCTCGTAACTGACCAAAGAACAGCCATTGATTATGCTCATCAAATGAAATATTTAGTAGATAAGCGTTATCCTCAAGCTGAAAAAATTGGAGTAATTCAAGCTCAATTGAATACTCATGTTAAAGCATCTTTATACAAAGCTTTTCCTCCAGAAGAAGCCAAACGAATTTTGGATAAATTAGAGTTTCATTATCCTCCTAAACATGGCAGTTGGTTGAATATGGCAGAAATTGAATTGAGTGTTTTAAATCGTCAGTGTCTTAATCGTCGTATCCCGGATCGAGATGCTCTCAAATTAGAAATTACTGCTTGGGAAGAAGAGAGAAATCAAAAATCTAGTTCTGTTAATTGGCGATTTACCACAGCAGATTCCCGGATCAAACTAAAGCGACTTTATCCCTCAATACAAACTTGATGACCTACTAGTTCTATAATCAGATCACGGCTAATTTGATTGGCTATCGACCCTATTCATGTCTATCTCCCCACCCCGTTCCGGTTACACTTTACCAGTTTTTGCCTGTGCCAGTGCGATCGCATCTCTCCAGCATCTCCACGGCGAAAATGAGCTAAATTCCGTTACTTTTAATCTTTTAGAACCGCCAGAAGCCGTTACTATTGCCATCGAACAAGTTGCCCGACTTAACCCCGATGCTGCCCTAGCTATCACCCGCAGCGATCCGGGGGACAATTTAGATTTAACTAGAAATACCCCTATATGGGCGTTAGTAGAAAGAAAAACGGGTAATCAAGAGATAGAGATTCAAGGCGGCGAAGGAATCGGCCTACAGGTTGATAATGGCGGAAAATCAGCTATTTATAGTTATGCCCAGCGTCTGCTGCAAGAAAACCTCAGACCCCTGTTACTGCCCCAAGAAAGCATCAAAGTGACGATTATCCTTCCAGAAGGCAAAAAACTGGCCACAAGGACTTCTAACGCCGCTTTTGGGGTGGTAGAGGGATTATCTTTGTTGGGTACTACTGGCATTTCCCAACCCCTGAGCGCCCCCGGACAGTTAGAAATCTTTCGCGAGCAATTAAAAATTTTATCCCGTCGTTTCGATCGCTTGGTGTTTTGTATCGGGGAAAATGGCTTAGATTTAGCCCCTCAAATGGGGATTAATCCTGATATTTTGGTAAAAACAGCCAATTGGATCGGGCCGATGTTATTAGAGGCACAATTACAGGGAATCTCTGAAATTCTTTTGTTTGGTTATCACGGTAAATTAATTAAACTTGCCGGGGGAATCTTTCAGACTCACCATCATCTCGCCGATGGTCGTCGGGAAATTCTTACCGCCTACGCCGCTAAAATGGGTTTAGCTACCCCCCATCTCCAGCAAATTTTTGACAGTAGCACCAGCGAAAACGGTCTGGAATATCTGCGTCAATTAGACCGGCAAACGGGAGATAATTGGGTGGAACGCATCTATGGAGAAATGGCTAATACTATCGATCGCCGTTGCCAAGAATACGTTTATAACCACAGTAACGGTCATCTTGGGGTCGGTTGTATTTTATTCGATCGCTCTCGTTCTTTGATCAGCAAAAGCGAAAATGGCCTTAAATTTTTGCAGAATCTACAAGTTACTCCCCAGTGACCGTGCTATGATCGTGGGAATATTTAGTCTTAAAAAATGAAACTAATAAGGCCATACTATTGTAGCTTATTTCCAGAACAATAGCCGATTTAGTTCACAAATCTTTAACCTTTTCCTGCCAGTTTCTTTTTTTGATCGCAGTGACAACTCAAACCCCCCTTCCTACCCCTGAAGAGACTTTGCCCTCAGAGTCCTTCACTAATAGCCTTAATCGTCAAATAATCATCATTCTTGACTTTGGCTCCCAGTATTCTGAATTAATCGCCCGCAGAATCCGGGAAACGAACGTTTACTCCGAAGTTCTCTCCTATCGTACCAGTGCCGAACAATTGGCCCAAATCAACCCGAAAGGAATAATTCTTTCGGGCGGTCCCAATTCCGTCTATGATCCTGGAGCGCCCCACTGTGATCCCGAAATTTGGAATTTAGGTGTACCCGTCCTCGGAGTTTGCTACGGGATGCAATTGATGGTACAGCAGTTAGGGGGCAGGGTAGAACGGGCAAAACGGGCCGAATACGGCAAAGCATCCCTATTTATCAACGATCCTACCGATTTATTAACCAATGTCGAGAACGGCTCCACCGCCTGGATGAGTCACGGGGATTCCTGCGTGGAATTGCCCCCAGGTTTTGAAATTCTCGCTCATACCGATAATACCGATTGTGCGGCCATTGCCGATCACGAGAAAAAACTCTTTGGAGTGCAGTTTCACCCGGAAGTTGTCCATTCTGTGGGAGGAATCGCCTTAATTCGCAATTTCGTCTATCATATCTGCAAATGCGAACCCACTTGGACCACGGCAGCTTTTGTCGAGGAATCGATCCGAGAAATTAGGGCAAAAGTGGGCGATAAGCGAGTTTTATTGGCTTTATCCGGCGGTGTGGACTCCTCTACCTTAGCATTCCTCTTGCATCGAGCGATCGGTGATCAACTAACCTGTATGTTTATCGATCAGGGATTCATGCGTAAGGGTGAACCAGAACGATTAATGCAGATATTTAACGAGCAATTCCATATTAGAGTCGAGTATGTCAACGCTAGAGAGCGATTTTTAGCGCAAGTGGCCGGTGTCACGGATCCCGAAGAAAAGCGCCGTCGTATCGGCCATGAATTTATTCAGGTCTTTGAAGAAGAATCGAATCGTTTGGGACCCTTTGATTATCTGGCCCAAGGAACTTTATATCCCGATGTGATTGAATCGGCCGATAGTAATGTGGATCCCAAAACCGGGGAAAGAGTAGCGGTTAAAATTAAAAGTCATCATAACGTTGGTGGACTGCCGAAAAATCTCCGGTTTAAATTAGTCGAACCCCTGCGAAAATTATTTAAGGATGAGGTGAGAAAATTAGGTCGATCGATCGGTCTTCCAGAAGAAATTGTTCGTCGTCAACCTTTCCCCGGCCCCGGTTTAGCGATTCGCATTTTAGGGGAAGTCACCGCAGATAAATTAAATATTTTGCGCGATGCAGATTGGGTGGTGCGCGATGAGATTAATAAGCAGGGAATGTATCACGATTTCTGGCAAGCTTTCGCGGTTTTATTGCCTGTCCGCAGTGTGGGAGTAATGGGAGATCAACGCACCTACGCTTATCCTATTGTCCTACGTTTAGTCAGCAGTGAAGACGGAATGACTGCCGATTGGTCGCGGGTTCCCTATGATTTATTGGAGACAATTTCTAATCGCATTGTCAATGAAGTTAAGGGAGTTAACCGCGTGGTTTATGATATTACTTCTAAGCCACCCGGAACTATAGAATGGGAGTAGTATTGAATTATTGATTGATTGTTAGTCCCGTCCAAATATTGGGGCGGGATTTTTGCAGAATAGACAATTGAGGAGATTAATTACTACCATGACACAGTTAGAGATTTTAGAAGAAATAGAAGCGGTGGATTTTGCGGAAGAAGAAGAAGATATTGCAGGAGAATCAGCAAACCAAAAAAAGCTACAACTCAAAGAAATCTCCGAGACTGTTGTTGCTGGAAGTGATTGGACTACCGCAACGATCCGCGATCAATTAATTCGAGAAAATATTCAACTCAATCCGCGCTTTCAAAGACGAGATGCTTGGAATATTACTCGTAAAAGTCGATTTATTGAATCCCTAATTCTAGGGTTTCCAGTCCCACTGATTGTCTTAGCTACTAATAATAAGGAAAAAGGGAAATTTATCGTTCTTGATGGCAAACAACGCCTACTAACAATTTTACAGTTTTATGGTGACAGTGCCACACCTAATAATAGTTTTACTTTAAAAGATTTAGAATTTCTAGATAATCTCAATGGCTGCCAATATCAGGATCTAAAAAATGACGTCAATTTAAATGATTTCTTAGACCAACTGGATAATCAAACTATCCGCACGATTGTTATCCGTAATTGGAAAACGGAGAGTTTCCTCCATAAAATTTTTCTGCGTCTCAATGTGGAAAATACCCCTTTGTCTTCTCAAGAATTAAGACAAGCATTACACCCAGGGGGTTTTATTAATTTTTTAGATGATCGAGCGATCGAAAGTCAAGCATTAAAGAAAATATTTAAATCTTCCTATCCCGATTTCCGGATGCGCGACACTGATATATTATTGCGTTATGTAGCTTTTCATTATTATTTATCCGATTATCGCGGTGATGTTCAGATGCTTCTAGATAAAACCTGTCAAAATTTCAATCAAGAATGGGAAAAACGCTCAGATGAAATTATCAATGTTGTTGATCAATTTGAAAAAGCTGTCCAGACAACGATTAATATTTTTGGAGAGAAAAACTTTTCTCGTCTCTGGTTATATAAAGAAAAAAAGTATCGAAGTCAGTTCAATCGAGCAATTTTAGATGTGATGGTTTTTTACTTTTGCGATGATCTAATTAGAGCAGCTGCCGAGAAAAACAAAGAACAGATAGAAAATGCTTTTAAAGAATTATTATCTAACCCTGACAATGAATTTAGGAACTCAGTAGAAAAAACTACTAAAAGTATTAGAGCAACTTACAATCGTTTTAATTTATGGGGTCAAGCTTTATCAAAAGTATTAGATATTAACTTCAATATTCCTCAGATGGAAGACAATCGTATTATTTTTAAGGGGTTAAGATAGTTGTTTTTTTACTATGCCGAAATCTCTAAGATTTAGACAACTAACCAAAGAATTAAATCGACTCAGAAAACAATTCCTACCTCGTAAATTCAGCGAGATAAATGAATATTCTGAAAGACAATTAGCTTTAACTTTTGCCTATCGAGTTTTTGCTCATGCTGAGATTGAATCTTATCTTGAAGATCGAGTTTGGGATACAGTACAGACAGCAAAAAATATCTGGGATAATCAAGGTAAAGCTGGTCGAGTTTTGTTATGTGTAATCGCTTTTTCTGGTCAAGAAATGGAAAATCCTCCCGATACCATTACTCCTCTTAAAGGTAACAAAAATGTCTCCCTAGACAAACTGAAAATAACTAAAAAAATTGACATAGTGATTAGATGTTTTAAATCAGTTATCGATCAAAATCATGGGATTAAGGAAACTAACCTATTAAAATTACTCTTACCAATCGGCATCGATAGTGATGACTTAGATAAAGTTTGGTTAGCCAATATGAATACTTTTGGAGAAGAACGCGGTGAAATCGCTCATTCTTCGGCAATAAAAACGAAAAAAACGCCTAACCCTGCCGACGAATTAGAAAGAGTTAAACAAATTATTCAAGAATTAGAGAAAGTCGATCAATTGATTACTAATTTGCTCAAGTAATTGCACTCTTAATAAAACTTAAATTTTTAATTATATCAGAAATACAGTATAATGAAATGCAGAGAATAGAGAGCTAATCATCAAAGTGAAACATAGACCAATTGCGATCGATTTATTTGCCGGCTGCGGTGGGATGTCCCTTGGTCTAGAAGCGGCGGGATTTGATATTGCTGTAGCGGTGGAGTTTGATGCAGTCCATTCCTTGGTTCATCATTTTAACTTTCCCTATTGTCAAACTATTTGCCGGGATATAGCCAAAGTAACAAGTAGAGAAATATGGGAATTATTAAAACTAAAAGGCTATGCCACCGATGTTAGTTTAATTGCCGGCGGTCCCCCCTGCCAAGGTTTTTCACTGATTGGTAAACGACAAATAGATGATCCTAGAAATTCTCTAGTATTTGAATATCTGCGAATTGTAGGGGAAATTAAACCCAAGTATTTTATCTTTGAAAATGTCCCCGGCATGGCGACGGGTAAACATAAACAATTTTTAGAGGAGTTAATCTCTGAATTTGAAGCTATTGGCTATACAATCAATCAGCCAATTAAAATCCTTGATGCCAGTGAATACGGCGCACCACAAAAGCGCAGAAGATTAATCTTAATTGGTAGTCGAAAAGACGTGACGATGGCTAAATATCCCCTGGCAAAGACCGTCGATTTGAACTCAGCCAAAAAATCAGCTTTTACCAGCGTCTATGATGCGATTTCAGATTTAGAATTAATACCAGCCTTTATCGATACTGATTTAGGCATACCCGCATCAAAATTAGATTATAGTGGTAAGAGGAAAAAATATTCAGTGCAGCCAAGGGATATTTTTAAACTTTGCCATCAAAGAACAGTAGATACAAAAATCTATGGACATATAGGCTCAGTTCATACCCAAAGATCAATTAATAGATTTATCGTAACCGAACCGGGTACAGTGGAACCAAAAAGTCGCTTTTTCAAGCTTTCTCCCACTGGTTTATGCAATACTCTCCGGGCCGGAACTAATAGTGACAAAGGGGCCTATACTGCTCCTAGACCCATTCACTATTCTATTCCTCGTTGTATTACTGTACGAGAAGCCGCCAGATTACATACATTCCCCGATTGGTTTCAGTTTCACCGCACAATATGGCATGGTTTTCGTGAGATTGGTAACGCGGTTATTCCGCTATTATCGAAAGAACTTGGCTCTTCTGTGATGGGAGCAATGAATATCAATACCGCTAATCTCAACCGAGTTATTTTAGAAAAAATGCCCGAAGACTTATTGCTATATAATATGTCTCAGGCATCAAACTATTGGGGAATCCCTGACGATGTTATCGCGAAAAGAAAACGAGGTGTCTCTCAGAGATAGTACGATTAACTGCCAATCGAACTTTAAAAACTCGCTCCCATCTTCCCACTCTCCTATACTTTTTAAACAGGATTTACTATCATTTTTATTATTCGGTAACCGTCCACCAAGCGAGAGCAAAAGCTTGTTCTTTCTCGTTAACTTGTTGACGATATTGAACCCGAATTTTATACTTTCCAGAGATGGGGACAGGACAAAAAATATGCTCTAAACTATCACTATCACTCAGGGAAGCACAGGTGTATTTAACATTATTATCCTCCTGGTCAGGTAAAAGATAAACATCTAAATTATTCAGGCCGCGATCTCGGAAACTTTCATCGAGATCATAGAGATTATTGCCATTAGTATCGATTAGTTCTACCAAACGATCCCAAGCTAAAGTTATCGAAACAAAACTATTAGCTTTTAAGGGCTTCTCTAGGGCATAATCTTGATAACTATTAGCGGTAACTGTAGCGTAATCCCAACCAATAGGAGGAATAGATTCTGCGGCGGACCATTGACCATTACTAAACTGTTGGTAGGCGCGAAAAGTGTTAAGATGTCCCGTCCCCATCTGAATATCTAAAGGAATTTTCGGGTCTTTATAAGCATCGGACTCTAACCAAGTTTTTTGGTCCTTAGTTAAGACTGTCCGTCTCATACCTAACCGTAACCCATCCCCCGTATCTTTAATTTTATCGGCAGCATTAAGCATCACTGCCTTCATTACTTGATGATGACGAGAATCGAGACTCCAATGGGGATTTTTTTGATTAATTTGTTGATCGCCGTATTCTTGTAAAAGCGCCACGGATGCCGTAATATGAGGGGCAGCGAAACTGGTGCCACTAACAGTATTTAATTTACCTTTGAGATCATAAAGCTCTATTTTATTGCCGGGGGCAACTAAATTAATCGACCGTCGCGAACCATCATTAATTTCCCGTTTAATTAAACTGCGACCAATACCCACTGGCAAAGCACTAATATTAGCAAAATCAACTTTAGTAAATTTTCCTTCTCTTTTCGCTGTATAAGCGGTAGTAATGCCGTTAAAATGATCGGTGGGAATGGGAATTCCTCCCTTACCTTGATTACCGGCAATTACATAAAGAACATCATCAACTCGCGATGACCAATCAACACATTGAGTTAATAAAGCTTGACCATCTAATTTTGGTTCCTGTCGTTGATCTCTTTGCAAAGATTCCCCAAAACTAAAGTTAATTGCTCGCACATCACCGCTATTTTGTCGGGCAATATTTTGACTGGTAAGACATTCTTCCGGTTGTCCGCCGCGTCGCAAAGAACCCACCGCCCCCGAATATAATCTCGCTTTTGGGGCCACTCCGGGGATTTTTTTATCATCACTGACCATCACCGTCGCCACCATAGCGGCGTGATTATCTAGATAGGTGTTGGGTTTGGCAATTTGATCGCGAAAAAAAACACCGGCTAATTTATAGGGGGGTCGCCAAGCTGCCACTTTATCATAACCGAACTGAGCCGGTCGGCCGATTTCCACTTGACCGATGGCAATTTTTCGCCCTAATAAATTATAGGGTTCTGCCCGCAGGCGATCGGCATAAATTCCCTGTTCACCGATGGAATTAGAAAGAACTAGGGAAGGAAGGAGAATTATCGTTACTACTAACCCGACGACAAACCAAAACCCTCTTTTCATCATCAGCAATCCTGCGGCAGTAAGGTGATACCGATCCATTCTAGGACAGAAATCTCAGAAAATACCTAAATCTCTTTTTTGGCTAGGCGGGATGGTAATAAAAAGCCACTGCCAAGATTAAATAGGTGGCTAGTAATAGGGTTCCATCTAACCAATTGGAACGACCGGTAAAGCTGATTAAATTAGTGACAACCACCGCTACAATCAAAGCCACCACGTTAAAGGGATTAAAATTTAAATCCATGGGTTGCTGCCAAAATTGACCGATAAAAACTAATAAAGGTGCTACGAATAAAGCCACCAATAAACTATCACCCATCGCCACGGAAACCGTTAAATCCATCTGATTTTTTAGGGCTAATTGAATGACGGTAACTATTCCAGAAACATCGCTAATTAAAGGGATGAAAATCACCCCGATAAAGAGAGGAGTGAGATGAAATCCTTCCATCACCGATTCCACTACATCAACAAATAAATCCGACTCATAAGCTACAGCTACGGTGGAAGTAAGCAGCACAAGTAACCAAATCCAGACTTGAGCTTTTTCTTCCTCACTAACCTGATTGTCGGGGGTATTTTCATTACTTAATCCCACTTCGTAGAGATAGCTATGGGTTTTGAGGGAAAATAATAAAGTTAACCCGTAAACTATTAATAAAACCGTGGCGGTGACTAGGGAAAGACTGAGAATATCGGCAACTTCCACCACGTTAGAAGTATATATTACCAAAGTTGGTAAAGCGATCGCTATTACTGCTAAAGTCATGGAAGAACCATTTACCCGCGCTAAAATCGGTTTAAATTCTTGCTCTTTGTAGCGAATTCCTCCCGTGAGCATTCCCATGCCCATAAATAATAATAAATCGCTGAGAATACTACCGGTAATACTGGCTTGTACGATGTCCACCAAGCCTTTTTTTAGGGCAATTAAGGCAATAACTAAAGTGGTAGTATTGCCAAAGATAGCATTAACTAATCCTCCCAAAGTTGGCCCAGTGACTACGGCAACTCTTTCCACAGACGTACTTAACCAAATTGACAGGGGAATGATCGATAAAGCGGCAGTGATAAAAATAGCTTGATCTCCCCAATTAAGACGACTAGCGACCACCGATAGGGGAATAAATAATAGGAAAGCAAAGGAGACAATTTTTCTTAAATTCATGGGTTATTAATGGCGATTTCTCCCACCATTCCCGCTTCAGCATGACCTGGAATAGTACAGATTAATTTATACTTACCAGTTTTGAGAGGAACTATTACCCATTCTGCCTGTGCATTAGGTTTTAATTCTAGTTCGTGAATTGCCCCTTTAATCTCCACTTTTCCCGCTTCAACTTTCTGCGTCCAACTAGCATCGGCGAAGTCTTTAGCGGTAAAATAATGTTTAGTGGGACTGGGATTATCGAGGATTAATTTGTATTTTTGTCCAGCAATAAAGTCTAGTTGACTAGGAAAGAATTTTAATTCTCCTTGCCCGGAGCCTAGACTAATTTTAACTTCTAGAGGGGCGGAGCCGGCGAAGGCCGGAAAAGTCACTAACCAACAACTAATTAAAACTATTACTACTGCCACAAATTTTTGGTAGATATCCTTGCCAGCGAAGTAGGGATTAGAATTCATTTTGCTCCTGCAGCTTATAATAAGCTGTTGACTATCTAAATTGCTCGTTAAGACTGAACCGGAGTGCCGGAGTTGGGAGCAGGGAGAGGAAGTTTTAGCATTTGTACTAAAATTTCCAATATGCAGTTTAAATGCAGTACAGCTTAGAGAAAATCTGGCGGCTTTGACGATAACTTTACAACAAGTGGTGATTCTGACCGGCTGTCTTCCCTTCCATTCCCTAAAAGTCCCTTGGCCACTGTTCAAACCTCGGGACTTCTAGCCACTCTCAGTTAAATCGACAAAATTAATCTAAGCTATCGGGAGAATGGGGATAAAGTTGTTCGGCTTCCGGACAATCTTCCGAGACATTAATATCAGGATTCGTCCGCGACACCGAGGCCAGTTTTCTGCTAACCGCACCAATACTTTCTAAACGCACCATTTCTTCCCAAGAAGAAATTTCGTCTTCTTCTTCTGTTTCGTAGCGAATGGTGACGAGATCGCTTTCTAGATCGATAATACGAGCATTATCAATCCATCTTTGCTGATCGCGCAAGAAAATGCAGACTTCCTGACCATCCATACAGAATTGATAAATCTTGCGGTGTAACATAAATTGCTCCTAAACAGCTTCTTTTGTTGGATTTAACTAACGGGAAGTGACAAAATGCCAATCTTAGCAATAGCTCAAAAATTCCCGTGGATAACACAAAAGGGAGAAAAATTCCGATAGTAGTGGCAAGAATGGGAAAGAAAAGTCAGGTTTCCAGTTTGGGGCTACGTTCTTCAAAGACATCGATTCGATTAATAGACGGCTTCGGCGATTCACTAAAAAATCGCCCTTATAGAGTCATTGTTACATAAATTTTCACCTGATAACAGCATCTGTGGATGGAATGGGGTGATGGGGTGATGGGGTGATGAGGTGATGGGGAGATGGGGAGATGGGGAGATGGGGGAATTTCAACTAAAACCCTAAAACCCCAACACCTAACCCCGATGCTGATTTAAAATAGCCATCATCTTTTGGGCCACCGCTGCTGTTTGTTCGAGCATGGCAAAATGACCGCAATCGGACAACTCAATCACGTTGCCGCCAGTTTCAAACAAGGGATGAAAACTCGCCAGATGGTTAACGTACTTAACTTCCATAATCGTGTCCTCTTTCCCCGCCAGAAAATAGACCGGCTGCGGGAGACGGGAGACAATCTGGGGTAAAAGATGAACTTCGCCGATAGTGGTGGTTTCCAAAAGTGACCCTAGGGCCGCTTGGTAATCGGCCCGGACAAAATCAATCACTCGCTGTTTGCCCCATTTTTTACTTAGGGGTTGCTTGACCATCATCCGCGAGAATAAAACATCAATCAAGGGAACACCGGGCAACCAAGGCGGTCTTCTCTGTAAAATCTGTCTTCCGGCTTCCCGAAAGCGCTCAAATTCCTCCTTTAGATAGATGCCACCGCCGGCATTCATACAGATTACCCCTTTAATCCGTTCAGGACAGATATCCGCGGACCACAAAGCCACACTACCACCGAGGGAATGACCAACTAACCAAGCAGCATCGAGGTTTAAGCGGTTAAGAAGGGTAATAACGTCTTGGGAGTAGGATTCAAGGTTATAACTACTAGGAGGACTGTTAGAGGTGATTTTTTGGGAGTCGCCGAAGCCCCGGAGATCGTAAACTAGACAGGGATAATCCGGGGAGAGAATATCTACCAAAGGCTGCCAGTAGTGACGACTCAGCAGCCAACCGTGTATAAAGACTAAAACCGGTTTATCCGCTCGGGGCGAAAATAACTCGTAACTGTGGGATACTCCCGATATGTCGATGGTAGGCATATAATCAATCTCAACCTAAGTTAAACCGTTGATAGGGGTTACTAGGGAAACTTCTAGAGAAAAATCGGTGTATTTAGCCTTGTTTACAGAGCAGAATCAGGGAAGCTTAGGATTTTCCCTGATAGCTGATCAATCAATGCTATAGACAATTTCAAAAGCTTCTACTTTAAGTATAAAACACTGGGGATACCTCCCTAAAATAGGATGACAACCCTAGACCAGGATTTATCTATGAAATGCGATCGCTTTTTAACTCTTTCCCTAGTGTTAAGTCTGGGATTAGTTTTTCCCCCCTCTTTACCCGCACAAAATCCCCCCGCTACCACCTTTCAACCGGGTCCTTGGCAGCCTGTTGCTAGGGTGAATATGAGTCGTCCCGTGGAGATCAAAATTATCAATCAAACCGATATTGACCTCAATTATGACCTATCGGCCAATATTGATTCCTCTCCCCAATTATTATCTCCGGGTACGGAGACAACCCTAAGAGGTTTCGTAATTCCAGCATATATTCTGATTAATCGGGCTAATGCCGCCGCGGATCGCTATTCTTCCAGTTTAATCTATGCCGTAGAAGTCAATGATGATAATTTAGTCACGATTACTGTCACCAAAGTTCCGGGGAGTACCCCCGGTTATACCACCTTTAACATCAATCAACAGGGTGCTATTTATATTTACTAGCTCTAGCTTAAACTGTTGTGGAGCCACCCCGATAATTATCCCTGCACTTTCTTAATTAATTCCTCCCGCAGGGGTTGTAGGAGAGTATCGAATTCGGGGAAATAATCGGGAGTAGCAAACAGATTATTAAACCATGTAGTGACGGCAATATTATCGACCACGGGAGTAAAATCAAACGGTTGAACCCCATCGATATGACGACTGTTTACCCCAAAACCTGCCCTTTGACGACGATATGGCCAAGGGGTTGCCTTTTCTCTTAACCAGAGGTCAAAGTTAGCAGATTTGGCCATGGAATCGGCTAAATTTTTCTCTATCTCGGTCGGTAAAAAACTTTTTTGAGATTGTAACCATGCTTGTGGTAAAAGCTTCCCTCTTTCAGGGGGATTTAACCAAGCTTGTTTCAGTAAATCTACTCCGGGTAAGGGATTTTTTAGGGAGGGATTTAATAAAGCTTTTCCCACTTCTTTCCCGGATTTTTGCCAATCTTGGGCCGCTTTCAGTTCATCCCCGCGCCACCAGGACAAACTCCCACGATAAAAATGCAGATTATTTTTCAAATTCTCGGAAGGGTTACTTTGCAAAAGCTGACTATAAATTGAATCAACCCTGTCTAACATTTTTGTGTATATTGGTTGTAGGCTGGGTAAACGCCAGAGGGAACTGGTAATAAATAAAGGATCACGCACAGCTTCTAAAGCAAAAGCTTCTATAGCTAAATCGGGTTGATTTTGGGCCAGTAAACTGACGGCCAAACCCTGAAACACTCCTCTTTTAGCGGGGATTAATTTTATTGATTCGATAAAGGATTTAGTTGCTGCGCTGGGATTTTGCCTCAGTTGCAACCATCCCAGATTACTGTGGCCGAATTCTTGATAGGGAGAAACCTGATTTCCTACTTGAAAATATTTAATTCCCTCGTTTAAAGCCTGAAGATTATTGGTATTAATAGCTAAATCGCCTAAATTCCAACCTAATTGATAGGGATAATAGGGTTCCCAGGGGGCTAATTGATGGGCTTTAATCAGAGTATCGTGAAAAGGTGCGATCTTTTTTTCTGCCAAAAAATCGAAGCCATAACTAGAAAGTTGCCAAGCGCGATGAATAGGAAGTAACCAAATTATCATGACTAACACAATTCCCAATCCTGTAAAAAAGATACCTTTTGGGGGAATAGCTAAAAACTTAGTTTCTTTTCTAGGTAAGGAAGAAGTCAGACAAGCTAGGTAAATAGTTAAGGTTCCGGCAATAGCAATATTATCTAATTGATAATCGGTTAAACTCATTAATCCGTAGCCGAATAATCCTGTATAAACACAGGGCAGTAAAATTTGATCGCTGAAATTGTCAGGGGCGGGAGAACGAAAAAAATGAAAAATCAGGACTATAACCAGTCCAATCCCTGCTAAAATGCCCCAAATGCCTAATTCAGCAAATAATTGAGCGGGGGTGCTATGCAGTTGATAAATCAATTCTGATGCCCTTCCCGCTATCAGGGGACGGTAGTGCTGATAAGTGATAGGAACATTGCCTAAACCAATCCCCGTCAAAAGATTTTCACTGCCCATCTGCCAACCGATAAGGGTATTAATCCAACGATAGGAAAATTCGTTATCTCCTCCTCCCTGTACTAGGGAAGTTATCACGGTTTTTAGACGATTATTAGCGAAGATAACAATAAATAAAAACAGCAAAGTGGCTAATCCTCCTAATCCTAACCAGAGTCGGGGAATTTGACTTCTAAAAATTAAAATTCCTAATCCTATTACACAAACCCCGATTAATCCTAGCCAACCACCCCGAGAACTGGTAGTGTAGAGATCGAGAATGCCTAAACCAATACCGGTAAACCATAGCCAACGCTGCCAATTTTTAGCCAATATAGCTAATCCCAATAGTAAAGGTAAGGCAAGAACGAGAAAACCCGCCACATAATTTTGATGACCCAAGGGCGCCCAATTGCGTAACTCTAAGACTGAAAAATCAAAAGAAATCTCGACTCCATTTTGCTGTAATTCCCTAATCCTTGCTAATTCCGGTGATAAAGTTTGGCTTGTCCACAAAAAAAGACTGATAATAATAAAAGCCAGACTGAGATAACCTTGAAAACTGAGGATAGCATAGCGTCGCTGGGGAGAATTATCAGTGATAATCCATTGATGCAGGGCGTATAAAGCGCAGATAATACCAATAGCTGCCCAACTATACCAGCGCGCTTGATTGGGAAATGGGGAGAAAAGACTAGAAATAATTAATCCCAAAACTATAATCCCAGTTATCAGATCAAAACCATTACCCAAACCAGTCAAGCTTTTATGGTGCCAAATCTGGGATAATAACCATAAAATCGGACAGAGTAAACCGATTTGCCAGATAGCGACCCAAGGCCACTGTACCATGAGACTATGACTATCGGCCATCAGGGTGAAAATTGCGTAGAGAAAAGCGGTAAGCAGTAACCACAGACGGGAAGTGGCAATATCGTTAGTCGTCTCAGTCATAGCGGGTGGATCGAGGATTAAAATTAATAAGTTATCTCAATTATTCTCTATTGAAAACCACCTCGGCCAGTTTCCAGGTTTAAATTAGTGATAGTCAAGTCAATAGAGTTAGGATTCTTATTCTTACTATTCCCCAATGATGGTTAGAAATTAAATAGATGTTTAATCAGTTTCCGCGACGACAATTTCTCTATCTAACAGGGGGATTCACCGTCACCTTAGCAATTAATACCGGTTTAAAAGCCGAAATATTGCCAAAAAAAATAGAAATAGAGGCTTTTAGCCCCGATGGTCAACCTTTAAATAAAAAAGCCCTCAATCAACTCTATTTTCTCACCCTTGCTGCCCAACCTTTACCAAATCCTCCCCGCAATCTGGAGGAGGGAAAATTATTTTCTTCCCTTCCCCCCTCCCCTGTAGCGATAACTCTTAAGTTACCTGTGAAGGGTTTCGGGGAAATGTTCCTAGAGGCAGATAATCGGGGTTTCGGTTACTCTGCTGCCGATTTTCCCTTAAATTTTAATTTAGCTGCCGCTGACTCCCATTTTTATCGGGTTAAACAGTCTCTCGAAGTCTGGCAGCAACAGGGGGGGCAATTTTCCCCCGCTATTTGGCAACGTCTGGAAACAGCGAAAAGCTATCTCGATTTAGCCAATGCCAGCGATAATAATAGAGAAAGGGTGCAGTACTGTGATAAAAGCTTAACTGAGAGTCTCTGGGCGGGGGAAATGGCAGTTATCAGTAAAGCAACCCAAATTATCGCCCAAAATTCTCTAAAACCAGACTTTCTCTTTGGTTGTAATTTTTTTGGCTATCCCCAACAGGGAGAAAAATACCAAGAATTATTCCAAGCAGTCTTTAATTTTGCAACAATACCCTTTTATTGGCGATATTTTCAGCAAAATGAGACGGATAAACGAGTTGATTGGCTACTTAATCATAATATTACCCCGAAAGGTCATCCTCTCGTCTGGTTTCATCCCGTGGGCATTCCCGACTTTATCCGCAATCAACCCTTTGCAGAGATTAAAAAATTAGTGGCAACGCGAGTTAGGGAAGTTACGGCATATTATCGGGGAAAAATCAGCCATTTTGACGTGATTAACGAGGCTAACGGCATTAAATGGGCAAATGATTTAAATTTCTCCCTCAACCAGTTGATCGAATTAACCGAGATTGCCTGTCAAGAATCCCGTCGCGGCAATCCGCAAGTGTATAGAATTGTTAATAGTTGTTGCACTTGGGGCGAAAATGTGGCATACCATCAACCGCCCCAACATAGTCCTTTAGAATATCTGCAAACTTGTCTAGAGGCAGGTATTGAATTTGAGGCGATCGGACTACAATTATATTATCCCGATCGAGATTTATTCGAGATCGATCGACAATTGGAACGTTTTAGTCAATTAGGAAAACCAATTCATATCACGGAATTAGGCATTTCTTCCGCCACCACCGTCGATGAATTATCCTATTTAAAGGAACCCCTAGGACGGTGGCGCGATGACTGGAGTGAGGCAATTCAAGCCGATTGGGTGGAACAATTCTACAGCCTTTGTTATAGTAAATCCTATATCAAAGCAATTAGTTGGTGGGATTTAACCGATAACGGTAATTTCTGGCCCCACGGAGGTTTAGTTAATAGGGATCTAACTCCGAAATTAGCCTACAAAAGGTTAAAAAATCTCCTACAAACCTGGCGAGGACAAGCATGAATACAATTAGTAATTTTTTAGCTAGTGCTATTGTCGGCGGTTGGATTATGACTATGGCGGTTTTTGTTATCCAAAATATCCAACCAGTTTCTTTAAAGTTTCTACAATTTGAGTCAATTAAAGTACCTATCGGCATTTTATTGGCTTTTTCTTTGGCAATGGGATTTTTTATCGCCGCAGTTATTCCCGCTTTTTTGAGAAAGTCGAAAAAATCTCCTCGCAGTCGCTTTTCTCCCCCAGAATCGGGGTTAGACGAGTTTGATTTTTAAATAGTCTTTTGACTGGCTAATTTATCGGCTCTCTTAGGGTTTGGTGGGTAAAATGTGTTCTAAGATACAGTCTTGCCAGCGAGCGACTGGAAAGAACCACAAAGACACAAAGGACACGAAGATCGATCGGTCTTATATAAGTTAAACTGATCACACCAAGAATAAGAGAGCCATTTATCGGCAGCATCCCGGGTGTATATTGTAGGAGCTAATTGCATTTTGTACTTTAAACAAGATTACAATTTTTGATAGCTGTTAGGACTCTCTGATGAATAGAAGCAAATAAACTTCCTTGCCATAAATAATTAAATTTCTTTTCTGTGATTAGATTGAGACAATTTAAAATTCGCTTTTTCCAGTCCTGTTGATTGTGAATGTTATTTCCCCAAGCTTGAAATAATTCCTTCTCACTAATGCCACCTAATTTATGAGATAATCGATTTCTATGATTACGCAATTCTGCAGAACCCCAATCCTTTAGATCGACATTAATAGACAACTCAATTACTCGTTGTTGATTGCGACTGTCTAATAATATGTCAGTTTTATTTGTCCCATTAACAAACAATATGCTCAAATCAGGATACTTAGTTAAGACCGAAGATTTTAAAGATGAATAAGTATATTCAGAATTAACCATATAGTCTTTAAATTCATGTTTTAAACACTCATAAATTAAGCCTTCTACCGCTCGGAAACTATGAAGCATAGCCTCGGTTGTATTTTTTTGTTTTAGTCTAACTACTGCGGTATAAGCTTGTTCATAGGCCATCCACCAATATTGTTGATGCTGCTCTTTTTGTTGATTATTGAAACTAAAAGAAGCGGATTGAAAAAAATCTTCAAATTGTCCTTGATTCCAGCTTACTCCAGATTTAATTAGAGCATAAGTTTCTTTCCATTTTTGTTTATTTTGTTCATAGTAAGGTTTAACTAAGTTCTGAAGACCAGCATAATCATAGCGTTCTAATAATTGTAGGGCTTGTTGTCGAGTGCGATCCCAAAGATAGTTAGTCCCTAAAAAAGGCCCTGTGTAATCTGAAGAAATTCCCTTTTGATTGTTAGAAGGGGTGGGAATAAATTCATAGAATTTAATATCGTTTCCATAAAAACTCAATCCCGAAATTCTCGACGCTTCTGAAGCTTGCCCCACCCCACCTTTTAGGCACAATAAAATGGGTTGATCGGGTTGAGGTTTTATATTTTCTTTCCATACTTGTTGCCACCAACGGAACATTTCCTCGAAGTTAGAAGGGTTTTCATCATTTCTACCTATATAGAGAATATTTACTACCAAATCAGAATTTAATTTATTTAGCCAATACTTAATTAATTCTCCTGAGTAAAGAGTATCTTTATCGGAATAGATGGCATTAGCCCAGAAGCTAAATTCTTGGGCGATTTCCAAGCCTAAACCCGTTAGTCCTAGATAATCATCGGTAGATAAATCCTTGAGAGTAGTTAATCCTTGAGAATTAGAAAGATTATCTCTTTTAGATAACTTTTCTAGGCATTGAAAATACTTTTTAACCACCTGTTTTTTTCCTTCTTGATTGAGGGCAGTTTCTTCGGCTTTTAGGCGCATCATTCCCCAAGTAGAAAGATAGGTATAAAGTTCAAGAGCTTGATTTTTTTGTTCTTTGCGGCGACTATCATCAGCAGTATCTGAGGACAATTTTTGCAAGGCAGTGAATACGGGATTGCTAATCGTTCTAGGGTCGAATGTCATGGTTATTTTGGCTCCAAAAGTTAAAAAATATTACCTGACCAAAGGGTATCAAGAGAGATAACAATATCGGGAAATGCAGCAGCGGATAAAGTTCCTGTACTAAATTTTTCTTGATATTGATAATCAGAATTTATCGGTTGACGAAAAACATAAATCTCTCGATTTTTGATGGCAACTACCCAATATTCTGCAATACCAGCTTGGGCATAGATGTGTTTTTTTTCGGTTAAGTCTTTACTGAGAGTTGAGTCAGAAATTTCGATTAACCAAAAAATTTCATCAGCATAGGGATGATGATCTCGATAGCGAGAACGAGGGGGAAAAACTACAGCGATATCGGGTTCAGGTTCTGAGTTTTCTAAGGTAATGGGTCCAACTTCTCTTACCCATGCTTTATCCTTGAGACGTTGACGGAGAAAGTTGGCTAATCCTTCTCCACTGTCTTTATGTAAAGGGCCTTCTGGACTCATTTCGAGAATATCTCCATTCAGTAATTCTACACGCCGATCGATTAAAATTCCCGCCGCAATCATGCGATGATAATCGACCACTGACCATTTAGCTAAGGCAAGATTAGCTGTCATAAATTACCTCTACCATTGTTGCACAAAACCACGTCCTAAACTTTCCTGTCCGCCGATTTGTAGAATGTCATTATCTGCTAATAACTGTTTAAAATCAGCTTGGGATTGTTGTCTGGTTCCATTAGCTTGAGAGGTAATACCCCAAGGAAAATACATTAAGGTGTCGGGGGGAATAGCTTCTTCATAACGAAATCCTCCATCGACGGATTTATGCTCATCTAATTTAATTTTAACTTGTCTCCATAAACTCATTTGAATTAGAGTCGTGCAATGCTGATCGGGTAATACTAAGACTTTATTAATGCCACTGCTGACAGAGTTTTTGGGAATAAAACTTGGCCAATTTGACCAGTCTTTTAGATCATCGACCTTGAGAATGGCATCCTTGAGATAAACGTTGGTGTTGGCCTTTTTAAAACTACAGCTATATTCGGGGGGAATTGTCAGACTAGGATTAGTTAATCTTGTCCAACGACGAAGAAGTAAAGGAGAAGTGATCCAGACGACACCGTGACTAAGGGAAGGGACGGGCAACCAGAGAATCGAACCATCTCCTATCCAGATGTCTCCCTGTTCCAAGTTTTCTGCACCTTTATCGATTTCATTACCGAATAACTTAAATTTTAGGTTTTCTTCGGTAGCTAAAGAACGGATTTTCCCGCGAATTGTACTGGAGGGAATATAGGGTAAAGTGGTATGGGATTCACGAGCAATACCCACTAGATTCCCCTCTTGAGTGGTTCCTCCGGTGTGTAGGGGAGAAAGTAGATAAAAGTGGATTAAGTTCATGATTAATTATTCTCCTTTATAAGTAGTCGTGCAAAATTAATTTCCTAGTGAAGATAGGCAAGAGGCAAGAGGCAAGAGGCAAGAGGAGGTTAGATATGTGTAATTAATTTTGCTTAGGTACTTAGTTAATCCAAAGTAATTCTGAGTAGCCTAATTTGCGCCTATTCGCTTGTCCAAAAACAGCGATCAAATTTGATCCAAAGTAATTCTGAGTAGCCTAATTTGCGCCAGCGTTGGTGATATTCGGGACTATCGGGCTGCTCTTGAAATAGGCGCTCGGGTTGATTTAAATAGTATTGACTACCCGGGGGGGCCGCGAAGACTTGGGGGGCGGGAATGCTAGTATTTTCTTTTGATTGAATGCGGCAACTGATCGGAATAGCTCGATCGGTTGCGACACTGACTAGATTGCCCGGTTTCTGATTACTATTAACAGTATGGGCGAGTTTCCATTCCCAGGGCCAAGAGCGACAAATGGCTTGATTATTATCGTGACGGCGTTCAAAAATACCGGGGGTAACGAGATAAGCGATCGCTTTATTTATTTGTTTAAAGTTCTCCTCGGATTGTTGTTTTAATTTTTGCCATTGTTGACCTAAATTATCGCATTTTTCCAGTATAACTCGGTGTCCTTCTCCTCCTAACCGCAAAGTTGTGGGAGTGGGAATATTAACATCAATTCCGATCGCTATACTCCAACCGGGTAGCATTCGGATCGCTTTTTCGACAAAGTATCCATCGGCATCTTCTACCTGTTTACTTCCCGGTTTCATGGCATTATGGGAACGAATTTCTTCTTGCCAGGGTTTATCTTTTTCTTTGTGTTTTACTAACCATTGGCAAGGGTCGATCGCTCCTGTTTTTAAATAATCGAGAATAACTTTAAAAGGTAGATACTGACGATATTTACCTTCGTTCTCTTCTTCCTCTTGATTTTCTCGATTTTGGCAATTTTTGCTAGGTTTAGCCTTAGCTAAGGGGGCGGGTTTAGAGCGATCCCAAAATATATGCTTTTCTGAAATCGTTAAATTATCACTCCAAGAAATAGGAATTAATGGGTCAGAATTGGCGAATCCTAAAGGACGGGGTAGATATAAAGTATCTCCAGCAAAAGATAGGAATGGACCGGTGATTTTAAAATAACTATTTTTAGAGCGATCTAGTAAAGCACTTAAAGCACCGGCGATCGTGTGACCGTTGGGGGGAAATGTACTTCCGGCCCAGGCTCTTTCTCCGGGGCTAAAGGGTTTGGCATCCCGTAGGAGAAGAACATCTAGGGGAGTGATTGTGTACCAATACATTAAATGGAACCTCCGATCTTAATCTCTCTTTTTCGAGTCATAAAAGCCGCTAATTTCATCCAGCTACGCACGGCTTCGTTAAGATCATTAGGATCATTTTCCGTGGTTAACCAAAGATGTTTGAGAAAGTTGGTTAGGTCTTTTTGAAAAGCTTCTCTGTTCTCTGTTGTTAGATTTTCCCGACGGCTAGAGAACGCCTTGACCCAAACCTCGATCGCTTCTATCATTGGTATAGGATGCTGTTGCCAAAGGCCGGCCACTGCCTCGAATAAACTGGCATCGGAATTACCGGCGAGAAGTTGTTGCCATTGATAAAAAACATCAAACTTAGCCGTAGATTTTAGGATGTTTCCGTTGCCGTAGAGAACGCGCACTTGTACAGCATCTTTTTTGACTTTTTTGCCGTCAAAGTCTTTATAGGCGTGTTCCTTGGCTTTTTTCTCAGCCTCCCAGAGATTTTCTAGGGCGATAGCAAGGGGTACGGAATGATGAGCGATGACAATACCGAAACTGATAGTCGCCCGCTTTCCCATGGTAAATAGGGGACGTTTGGCGAGATTTTCGGCAGGTTTTTCGCCTTCCCATTGCCAATAGTCACCGGCGTTATTAAATTCCCCATGGGGGTCTTTTTCTCCCTTAAAACATTGCTGGATATCCCATAACCATTTATCCCATTCCCAGAGATTAGTATAGGCGAGAACATCATCACCGCCACCATAGATTAAGCGTCCTGCATAGCGTTGTTCGGTGAGGTAGGGAACGAGTTGATTAGAGAAGTCTAAAAGGGCGCGACTGAGGGCGCTATGGGTAGATGGTCCCATGCGTTTTTTGAGGGTGACAAAATCGCCAAAAGCTTTTTGTACTTCTTTTTCTAGGGTATCGGTTTCGGTCGGGGGATGATCGGCGTATTGATGAAGTGACTTAGGGATATATTCTCGATAGGGTTTCATTTCTTGGCCTTTTAACCATTCCCCCATTCCGTCACCGTCTCCTGCGGCGATAACATACCAATCAGCCGGGTTATTGTGGGGATAGTTTTGGTCAATTAATTGGCTTAATTGATGGCGATAATTAGCCATTTCTTCATCGGTAATCTCTAGTTCTTCTACTAACCATCCCGCATTGAGAAATCGAGGGTGATAACGTTTATATTCTGGTTCGATGTGATCGTCAATGTAGGGGATTCCCCAGGGTTGGGTAAGTGCCGGGGGAATCTTTTTCCCGTCTTCTCTTAACCTACGCGAGATGGTGCGACAAACTCGATGAAAATGGTCGAGATCACCGCCTGTTTTGAGATAACCGGCGACTCCCACGGTTAAATCGGGATAAGCGGCATCTAGACGCTCTTGGTCGCTATTTTTTAAGAGTTTTGGCAGGATTAGGTGTAATCCGCGTTTAACGGTTTCCGTGGCGTTGAGTTGTTCGATCCCATCGAATAATCCGGCATTTCGTTGCCAATATTCTTTGCTTGCTTTTTCGCTAATCCAATCGTTGTTACTATCGGGATGGACGACGGGGCCAAGTCCAGAAATGGTGGAACGGGGGCCGAAAGCGGTGGGAATCTGCCAATCGCGGGCGTTTTTGACGGCAGCAAGGGCCGAACGGTTTTGATCGAAAGCACTACTCCACCAAGAACCAACATTAGAACTAAAGGGATGTTTTTTCCATTTCTCAAGGCGTAGTTTTCCAGCTTTTTGCAGAAATTCCTGCTCTTTTGTTAAGAATAAAGCCTTGTCGCCACTTAGATTATAAAGTTCGTTTTGTTTATCTCGCCAGCTTTGCGCTTTTTCTGGGTCTTCGGCTTGATTTTCGGCGCTATTTTCGTTTTCTTGGTAAATTTCGCTACTGGTGAGGAGTTGGTCTTCTCTACCGATGGGGACCCCCACATAATAGGTTTGCCATTGGGCATTTAACCAACTGTCCCAGGTACGACTATTTTCTTTTAATTTGGGCATCCAGTGACGTTCTCCCAATTCCTCGAAAACTTGCCGACTAATTTCTTTCCATTCTTTTAATAAACTAGATTTAGCGGTTTGCATGGCCGCTGCCACCTTATCTTTGGGCAAGACGAGGATAATAATGTTGGGAAATCCGGCGGTTAGTAATTGTCGATCGCTCGGTGGGTCGATCCAGGGTTTAAAATCGGGATATTTCTCTAGTAACCATCGATCGATTAAGGGTTGTGCGTAGAGAGAGGGATAGATCAAACTATCGGGGCCGTATTGTTGGGCCAGTTGCCAGCAGACTTGAGCAGATAGATAGTGCAGAATCCAAGAACCTGCCCAAAAATCGCGCATTTTGCGGCTGGCTTTGATTAGTTCTTGCACAGGGGAAAAGGTGAAACTAACGAGATAAGCGTGGGATAATTGTTTTCCTGTCGGCCATTTATTGACCACATCCTCGGAGGTGAGATCATATCCCGCTAGGGTCCCGGCGATGGCCGCCGTTAAACTGGCATGACTCCAGATCGATCCGTCCGGTATTCTGGTTTCGGCGGGCATTAAAAGCAGATTTTCGTCATCGAGTAATTTCGTCGCCGCTTGGGGGAGACAGCGCCATAACCACCAAAATAGTTCTTTAGCTTCGTTTTCTGAGATTCCTGTGCGTAATCTGGCGGGAATTTGGTTAAATAGCCGTTTTTCCTGTTCTTTTAAGTAATCTGTGCGGTTAGAAGCGATTTTCTTATGGGTTGTGTCGGCTAACTTGAGATCTAAGGGTTCTCCGGAGAGGAGGTGACGCAATTCTAGACCTGTTTCTCGATCGTAGTTAACGAATTGGGTTAAACTACCGATCGCCGATCGATCGCTGGCTGAGGTGATATAGTCAGCTAGTTTGATTTGTTTGAGAATTTTTTTAGTCGATTCTTCGGGGTTATGTTTTCCCCACAACTTCATTACTTCTAAATCTCTCCAGAAACTGTTATCACCGCGTCCTGAGTTGCTATGTAGGGCCTTGAAGACGGGATCGTGTAGTAGTCCCCAGATTTTCGCTTGCCAGTATCCTAGGGCCATAAACGTCTGTCTCAACTTGTTGCTGACCGATGTTCTCAGTATATCAATATGCCTTAGGAACCTCTAGAGATAACACGATATTTTGAAGATTTTTCTAAAAAGCTTCAAAAGCTTATCCCGTCTAAGTTTCTGGTGGTATGAATTTTTTACTATGATTATCGTCTGTTGGGGGAGAATATCGATCGACCAACATTTGCGCCGATCGCCGGTGTTTTTCCGCCATTTCTGGGGGAGAGAGAATCTGGGCCTGTTCGAGATAGCGCTGTACCCACCAGAGAAATTCTTCCAGGGAACGGGACGGGAGAGCGATGTGGTAATCGATCGAGTTAAGGATTTTCGTCTGCGGGTCGATCTGGGGATTTGTCAACTGCTGCCGGGGGTGACGTGCTTCTCCCTCCCGGATAAAGTAACTCACAGGATGAAAAAAGCGAACTTTAACGGTAATTAGGGTTAATTGTGCCGCTAATTCCAATTTTTGCGCCGCTAAATCCCCCAAATTCAAGCCCCAGCCATTTTTAATCAGTTTGTGGGCATTATTGAGGCTGTGGCGCTGTTCTTCGAGGGAGCGAGAGGGTTCTGGGAGGATTCGACAATGACCGGCGAAACGATTGAGTCGGCCGATCGCCAGACAGCCATCGGTATAGGTTTCGTAGAGGAGATACCAGCCAATGTCACGGTAAATTAGCTGGAGGGGATAGATCGGGAAAAGCCCGGTAAATTTCTTTTGATAGGGATCGATCGGCCGGGCGATCTCGATTACCTCTCCCCGGACAATGGCCTGTTCTAGGGTGTCGATTTTCTCGTATAAAGTTTGGCGATATTTTCCCCGTTCCATCATCTCTTCGGGATCGGTATAGTTGATCGAGCGATCGAGTTGTTCCCAGACGGGATAGAGAAAGTCAGCCCGGGAGCCGAGTGTAAACCCTTGAAGACGGCGATCGAGTTGGTGATAGACCTGACGGATTCTCGGATCACCCTGATAGAGGGCCCGGGAGCGGAGTGCATCAAAGGCGATTTTAAGTTCGTCGGGACTCATAACGCCGGTGCCGAGATAATACCCCCAGCGATAGATGTGGCGATCGAGAATTTTGTAATCCCGTAGGGTCGTTATGTCTTTTCTCAGGGTGGCAATGGAGGGATATTCCGCGGGCCAACCGAGGGCGAGGGTGGCGGCGAGTTCTCTCACCCGTTCCTGTACTTCCGTTAATGCGTTGTGATCTTTCCCCGAATGGTAATTTTCCGAGGGATCGAGGGTTTGATAACCGACTCCGGGGTGTCGGACGAGGGTGGCGATCAGGAGCATAAGTCGCTGGAACTCGCGACTATCTCGTTCACGCAGTGTTCTTTCCCTAGGGGATTTGGGGTGCTGAGTCATACAGATGCAATCGGTTCAGTCAAGGGGAAAGCCGATATAAATTTACCTCACCGCTCAACTAAACTTACTCAAACTTACTTAAAAGCCTGAAAGCTTAGTCATTCGTAGTTCGACAGGCTCACTAACAAGTGGGTCAAGCACTACAGGATTAAACGGCAAACCCTTTATTCCCTGGTCAATGACATCAGGAATTACTTTTCTGATGATGTTAAATGATCCATTGACATCGGCATTTAACAACTGATTTGTTCCCATTTTATAAAGTCCCCTAGCTAACCTTTTTCCCTTAAATAATGGTTTTTCTTCACCATATTTAGGTAACTCATCCCTATCTAAAGCACTGGATTGTGAGGTATAGGATTCTTCAGTTATTATGACTTTTATTCCTTTTAATTGAGCTTTGTAGGTTAACATTTCTATTAATCTATAATGGGGAATATTAACAAATTGTTGATTATTTCTTTTTCCTAGATTAAGAGATTGTTTTATCCGCTCATTATGCCCAATTATTAATGTCCCTATTTGATGAATAATACACCAATCTATTACTCTTTTACTGGCTGTGTGTAGATAATTTTCTACTCGACAGTTTCGTTTATGGGTTAGGAGTATCAATCTCTTAGATGAGTGTTGATTATTTTGGGTTTTCAGTTGAGATTGTAAGTGGGAACGTTGTTTGTTGTAGAAGGTGTTAATTGCTTTTAATGGTCTGCCATTTACCAAAAGAGGTGCTACACCTGTTTGATTTGTAGTTACAGCCATTAAATTATTAACTCCTAAATCTACCCCGGCTATCTCTTGTTTATCTGTGGTTTCCGACCGTCTTTCATAGACTATTTCAATGACATAACAGCTACTTTTGGGGACAATTCTCACCTCAATTATTTCTCTTCGGGAAGTGGTAATTTTTAAGTCGCTCATAGACAAGTGACAAATTCCTTCTTTTAGAGGTTTTTTATAAATTGATTCCTGAGAATATATCAGCAGGTTTCTTCCTTTGATTTTCTCCTTATACTTAATAATTTTGGGTTTTCCTAAAAATTTTTCAGGGTGTTTTTTCCAAGCTCTAAAAGCGGCAAAGTAACTAATCCAAGCCTGATCTAATCTTCTGATTATCTGCTTGCTGACTTTCGTGGGTAAAGCTAAATAATCTGAGGTTTTAGATACCAGATGATAGAGTTGATTAAAACTCAGTTTTTGGGAGTTTTCAAAGAAATATTGGCGATAATGGTAGTTAGCTAGATTGAACAAATTTTTTGACAAAAAGGCATAATGGTCGATTTCTGACCAGAAGGGATGGTTTTGACTGATAATATGACGTTCAACTAGCTTCATATCTTGATTATACCTGATAACGTTCTTAAAATCTATCGGGGGCCAAAGTTACTTATTTTAGTTATCTAGCTACAGAAATGAGTAGCTTTAAAAAGCTTTAGGTAGGTTTTTGGTTTCTGTGGTTAGCTCCGAGGGCTAGAAAATCCGATCAGGACTGGAAAAATCAGCCGATCGATCGAGGGGTTAAATTATTGGCTTTTTAGGGTATCATCGACTAGCGACCGACAGGGGTGGGAGCAGATAACCTCGGTTTCCGGTAAAATCCCTCGATCTACCACAGGATAAGGGTTTTGTGGTTTATGGGGTTGACTGTGCGACCGTATCTAGCTATAATTAACTTATCCGTCGCAACTGGCTTCCGAACCCCAATCCTGTTCGGACGTTTGCCTACCGGCTCTCTCTACTCGCTAGAGAAATTAATTGAATGGAAACTAACTAACCTTGCCCATGACTCGCACTGGCAAAAGTAAACTCTCTACTCGCTAGAGAAATTAATTGAATGGAAAGTAATAACCAATTTAACCTAATCTTCTATTTCCCAACTCTCTACTCGCTAGAGAAATTAATTGAATGGAAAGCCGAAATCAAGCCCCAGTCAGCCGGAACCGAGAGACTCTCTACTCGCTAGAGAAATTAATTGAATGGAAACATAAAATAATGAACTCCTTCCGAATATCGAAACGGATAACTCTCTACTCGCTAGAGAAATTAATTGAATGGAAACTTTTCTGTGGTGTTCTGTAGGTTTCTCGA
>NZ_JAPZSO010000036.1:0-13980 GCF_027531715.1 Microcystis sp. LE19-8.1F
GGGGGGTGGGGGGGGGGGTGGCGCCGTATTTTGGGGGGTGGCTGGGCGGGGGTGTGTTTGGTGTGTTGTGTGTGGGGGGGGGGGTGGGGGGCGCGGGGGGGGGGGGGGTTGGGGGGGGGGGGGGGGGGGGGGGGGGGTGTGGGGGGTGGGGTGGTCACTGCGTGCGCGTTGCGGGGGGAAGTGGGGAGAATAAATAAAAATAATCTCCTGAATCCTGAATCCTGAATCCTGAATCCTGACTCCTGACTCCTGAATCCCGACTCCTGAATACTGAATCCTCACTCCCGACTCCTGAATACTGACTCCTTGACTCTTGCCTTCAGAAGCTGATCACTGAAATCCCACGATTTCTCCTGTAAGATACTTTTTAGAGATGAGGAGTAATTATTTATGGAAGCTGGCGGTTCACAACGAGGGATTTCCCCAACTCTGCGGCAAAGTGGTATCGGTTTAATGTTACTGACATCGGGGGGAATATTAATCTGGTTTATCGCCTGGTTAAGTAATTTTAGCTTCGGGGGGCGCAGTTATCGAGCCAGCTTCCTTTTTCCTAATGTGGGTGGCATGATGGTGGGAACCCGCGTCGGTTATCGGGGAGTGAGAATCGGGCAAGTGACGGCAATTACCCCAGAACCGGAGGGAGTCGCCGTAGAAGTGGAGATTTCGCCAGCAGATCGCCTAATTCCCAGTAATTCCCTCATCGAAGCCATTCAATCCGGTTTAGTGGGTGAAACCACGATCGATATTACTCCCCTGCAAGCTTTACCCGTCGGTGGTGTTAAAGAACCCCCTTTGAGTCCTAACTGCAATGGGGAGGTGATTATCTGTAACGGTTCCCGTTTACAAGGGCAATCGGCGCTAAATGTCAATACCTTGATCAGATCTTTACTGAGAATTTCTAATCTAGTTAGTGATCCCGATATGGTGGCCGGATTTCGTTCTTTTACCCAACGCGCTGCCAATGCCTTGGGGGGACTCGATCGCTTTAGTGGTGAGGCAACCACCGCTTTAAGTGAGGTACGTCGCAGCGGTACTCTAGGTAAACTTAATTCGGGGATGAGATCTCTAGAATCCTTACCCCAAGTATCCGGTTCTCTCGATCGCCTTTCTAGTGATCTTTCTGGTGTCGGGGGATTGAGTCAGGAAGCGACTACTTTACTGAGAAGTTTACAGGGAAGTGGCGGCCTGAGAAATTTAGACGCTACTCTAGTAGAGGCCCGAAAAACCCTGCTTTTGGTGGGCCAAACTACCGAAGAACTGCGGGTTTTTTTGGCAGCCAATCAAAATCGTTTAATTGCCACTCTCGATAGTATCAAAACTACCAGCGATCGCCTACAAACTACTCTCGCTGCTTTGGATCCCATCCTGACGGAAGTGCAGAAAAGCCAAATTATCGAGAATTTAAACACTATTTCGGCAAATGCTGTTAAATTAAGCGAAAATTTAGGCAACTTTACCGCTTATCTCTCCGATCCTGCCACTGTTGTCACCCTACAGCAACTCCTCGACTCCTCTCGTGCCGCTTTTGCCAATCTTCAGAAAATCACCTCGGATGTGGATGAAATTACCGGTAATCCGCAACTGCGACAGGAAATTATCCGTTTAATTCAGGGTTTAAGTCGTTTGGTTTCTTCTAGCGAACAACTACAGCAGGAATTCGCCCAAGGTCAAGCAATGACAAGAATGGCCGCCCAAATTGCGACAATAGCCCCAAATCCCGCCCCTAATACCCCAGAAAAAGACGCTAAAAAACCTGAATCTGAGTAGCAGAATTTGGGGTTGGGGGTTGGGAAAAAAAAGTCTGAGCATTTGTACTAAATTTTTCAAGACCCAGTTTAAATACACAACAGTTTGCCTAATTTTTTATCATAGCTAAATGAGGAATTTCTTCACCATATTTACGATAACTTTCTTTAACGCCTTCCCAAGCTAAAATTAATTGATTGAGTGCTGTTTGGGGGCGATCAGAAAAAGCGGAAACGCTAGGAATTTCTACTAAGTATGCTATCCAATCTCCCTCCTCATCTCGGAAGATATTAATGCTAAAACCGTTAAAATCATCGGTTTTTGACTTCATTTTCTTCCTCATGTATTTTTAAAAATTGTTTAACTTGATCAGCTTTTGCTTCACCGTTTTTTGTCGGTTGAATAGATAGACGGACGGGTGCATCTCCTATTTGTGACTTTCTCTCACATATAGGTGAGCAGCAGAAGTTATCAAAAAAGGGCGAAGGCAATTCGCCCCTACAATATATTTAATTTAACCCACCTACTTTGGATGGGTTAAAAAGATCAAAAGAGATTAAGACTGACGTTTTAAAGCAGAACCAATTCCTAATACTCCTAAACTCAATAATCCTAGAATTGATGAAGGTTCGGGAATAGAAGTAGGAGTAGGAGGAGTAGAAGAAAGCATCACCGAGACATTATCCAACGCAGGACCTGCACCAGTTAAATTTATACCGGCAAACTGAATTGTTGTGCTTGTGCTGGTAGCGACAAAACTCCAGGATTTTTGCACCCATCCCATATTATTAGCGCTTTTTCCTGATGCGTCAAAGTCAAAATCAGCAAAAGTTCCTGGATCTGTGCTAACCCGCAGCACCTTAGGATTAACACTGAGGTCGGTGTAATTACCAGCTAGATCAAAAGTAACTTGATAGGTCTCACCGATTACTGTGGTGATAACTTGTGATACTGAACCAGGACCCGATCCATTCAGATCAATACTTCTAACACCATCAGCAGCGTCCCACAATGTACTTATATAATCAACTGCGGGAAATGAGTTGCCGCCAACCGTCCAGCCTGTAATTGATGTCGTGTCACCACCAGATAAACTTAGAAAACCACCAATTGGGGTAGTTGTAAGGTTACCAGGTGGGATGGGCACACCGTTTTCAAAACTGCCATTTGTGATCAAATTTACTGCTTGTACAGGGGTGACTATCAAAGCACCCACCGCAAAGACAGAGGAAGCAATTGAGAGTTTTAATAAGCCATGCTTAGCTAAACCCCCAAGATTAGTTAGTTTTGCTAATTTTTGAGTCATGATTAACAAGTTCATCTTTGTAAGGATACCTAAAGCGTAGCAGGGGAAAAGATTAAAAAAGATGAAAAAATGATTAACTTTTTCCTAAAGAAAGATGGGGGAGCATCTCACCTCTGCCATAAGCATAAATGCTCAATGAGGTAAGAAAAAAGTTAAAAAATATGGTAATAATTTGGTAGTAGTGGTGTAGCCCTCTTGCTTATCCGGTATGAAGTGTGTCAAATATTTATTAATAAAAATAATTGGCTCAAATCAGTCCTTAAACCTCTAGCTTGATCATGACTTTTCTGATAAATATCTTTTTGTGGATCGTGTCCAGCTTACTTAAATATCAGCCTAGCACAGAACAAAATCCCCCCTTCGCCTCTATTTACTTGTCCGGCGTTGTGGTTCTCACCATACTATCAAGAATGGTTCTATTCATAATGGGAAACCCAAACGTCAATGTCAAGAATGTGGTCAACCGTTTGTGCTCAATCCCACTAATAAAACTATCTCTCCCGATACCAAACAATTAATCGATCAACTCTTGCTCAAACGAATTTCTTGACGAGGAATTACTAGAGTAACAGGGGTAAGTTGGTCATGGTTACAAAATTATGTCAACGTCTCGACCCTTCGACGTAGCTCAGGGTTAACTCTTCGGCGTAGCTCAGAGGCCACTTCGCTCGACGTTGACCCATCCCGAAGCCGAAGGGTGGTCTTTGGTTTTTTCTAAGACGATAAAACTGTATATTTGACTGGCAATTGATATAGAAGATAGGAGTCGCCAATCAGCCAAAAAACTTTGGAAACTGGTCAAACTAATCCTATTGAAAGATTAAATAATACCTTTCGACCAAGGATTTCTCGGCTGGTGAGAGAGAGTCTATCTTTCTCTAAAAAAATGGAGAATCACGTTGGGGAGCCCTTTGGTATTTTATCCATGACTACAATGCACAGCAAAGCAAAGGATTAAGCCTCCATCAATACTACCGAATCACCCCCCCGAACGGTTACGATGGCCTTAAATAACAGTTAAGTAGGGCTTGCTGAATAATGGTAAAACCCTTTTAAAATAAGGCTTTTGACCTGTTAAAATCCGATGTTCATGCTGCGAAAATAGGATTGGGACTTTCAAAAACCTTGCATTATCCTTCTTGTAGTACATAGCTTGGTACAAAAAACAAGGGCAACAAAGCGTGAAACGACCGGCTCCGTTCGGACATCGGGGTGAGCTTTTGTCGAACGCAAAAGCTCACGGCCGAAGCCTGACTCCCCAGACTCCTAACCCCACCAATACACTTTTTCAGCAAACCCTAAGTAGTCGAACATAAGTTTTCGCTGCTGTATAAAGTTTTGTAAATAGGGTAGAAAGCTGTATGCAACAGCAAAAACCGCCTATTTTACATTCCTTAACATAGTGTTGTTTATTTATGTCCGACTACTTAGGGAGCTTCTGGGACTTTCGGAAATCCCTGACCGAATCCAGATTCTGAAAGCCTTGGTTGACAAGTGATCGCTAACTTTTTTTCTAATAAAAACTCAAATTTCGGGTTTCTGTTAGTTAGCGATAGCTTGAAGGCTTACCCCATAAGAGAGCTAGAGTTTAGAGACTGTAAGACTTTTGCCAGACTCCCAGAAGAGCGTTAGTGAGGGATGAGCTTTTAGATAGAGAGACTTGTGGCAAGATATAATTAAGGGGTATTGAGGGAAGAAATTCGATTATGGAAGAACTTTTAGAATTAAAAGCTTTGCTCTTAAAAGGTGATATTAAAGGTTCACTGGCGATTGTAGAAGAACTTGAAGATATGAGCAAAAATGGGATTATTAGCACCATTCGTAGTTATGCTGTTATCTTATTACTGCATTTAATTAAACAACAGGCAGAAAACCGAACCACTCGTTCTTGGGATGTCTCCATTCGCAATAGTGTTAGAGAAATTCAACGCCAAAATAAACGCCGAAAAGCGGCAGGATATTATTTAAGTGATCAGGAATTAACAGACACTTTAAACGATGCTTATCTTAATGCTTTGGATGCCGCTTCTTTAGAAGTCGAAGCAGGTCGTTATCAATCGGAGCAAATAGAAGCTATAATTGACAAAAATAAACTGATTAGCACTGCTTTCATTCTGATCAAAAACGTCTCTCCCTAGAAAGATTATGACCAACTCAATCTCTAAAGAAAAAGCCCAAGAAATATTACGTTGGTTAAACAAAAATCGTGACAACGTGCTTGATTTATATAAAAATCAATACATTGACTATAATGAAAAAGGGGTGATTGCTCACGGTGAAAATTTACAGAATGTTCTGGAACAAGCCAACACAACCAATCAAGAATTTGTCATTTATCTTGTTCCTCCTTGTCGTTATTCTATGCAAATTTTACCCGTTCAAGTTTAAAGTAGTTTAAGTTGATTTTGACAACGGCAAAATTCTATGAAAATAACCCTTTATCAACCGACGTTATCGTTATTGTTGCTGCTGTTGCTATCGGGGGGTTGTGCAGTGAATCGGGAAAAAGAGAAAACCACCACTCCGCAAGCGTCTCCCCTAGCAGAAATCGTTCCTTGGCAGATGGTCGAACGGGTTACTATTTTAAAAGCCGATCAGGATCCCATCTATGCTTTAGCCATTAGTCCCGATAACTCCCTGCTGCTGAGTGGTAGTTTTGACGGTACTGTTAGGGAATGGGATTTAAAAACCCAAAAACCTCTCAGGACTTGGCAACTAGGTGATACCGTTAACGCTATCCAATTTAGTCCCGATGGTGAGACTTTCGTAACTGCCGATGCGGGGGGAAAAGTGCAACGCTGGAATACGCGCACGGGAAAATTAGAAATGACCTATCCTGGCCATGCTTTTCTCGTTACCGATGCCGCTATTTCTCCCGATGGCAAAATTTTGGCTACGGGTAGCTGGGATCGTACAGTCAAACTCTGGGATTTTCAGACGGGTAAACTGTTAAAAACCCTGCGCGGCCATCATCATCCGATTCAGGCGATCGCATTTAGTCCCGATGGTGAAGGAATTGTTAGCGCCGATTACGATGGCTTCGTTAAACTGTGGAAAGTGAGTACCGGTCGCTTTATTCGCGCCTATGCGGGTAATTTATTCCCCGTTTATCGGGTGCTTTTTTCCAAGGATGGTAATATCGCCGGTACTGCTAGTCAAGACGGTTCGATCCGCAGTTGGCAAGTGAAAAGCGGCATCGGCACCACGACTATTCTCGCCCATAACGACGCTGTTACCGATATGGCCTTGCTCGATGGGGGTACAGTTTTGGCCAGCACTTCCGGGGATGGAACTGTCAAATTTTGGGATGTTAATACCCGTCAGCGCTTGAATACCCTCAAGGGAAACGTCATCTTAAGAATGGTTGCCAGTCGGGATGGTCGTTGGTTAGTCACTGGAGATCAGGACGGTGCGATCGCAATCTGGCGGGGAATCTAATTGACTATAATTAAGACTAGAGTGTTTTCTAGGGCGAAATATAGCTATGGCAGCAGTGATTTTAAACTTAGATACAGTCAATCTCAGCGATGAGCAGTTTTACCGTCTCTGTCAAGTTAACCCAGATTGGCAACTGGAAAGAAACGTTCAAGGAGAATTAATTGTCATGCCACCTGTTGGGGGAATTAGCGGCAACCGAGAGGCCGATTTTATCATTGACTTAGGTATCTGGAATCGTCAAACCCGATTGGGTAAAGTCTTTAGTTCGGCGACGATTTTTCGTTTACCGAAGGGGGGAGATCGCGCTCCCGATGCCGCTTGGGTGAGTTTAACTCGTTGGCAAGCTCTGAGTCGAGAAGAACAGGAGAAATTTCCGCCTATTTGTCCCGATTTCGTCATTGAACTGCGCTCCCGTAGCGATTCCCTCCCAGAAATTCAGGCTAAAATGCAGGAATATCTCCACAGTGGTTTGCGATTAGGTTGGCTAGTTAATCCTCAACAACAACAAGTGGAAATTTATCGTCCTCAGCAACCCGTAGAAATTATAGAACTACCGGCTAATTTAAGCGGAGAGGATGTCTTACCCGGCTTTAGTCTATTTATCTCTATTTTTGAGTAAAATATAGTCAAGACTGATGTATGATTCCACTTGTAAATTTATCGCCCTGGAATATTCGAGAGATTTAGCCACTTGGTTATCAGGTAAACCTTTGGATTTAACCGAAATTAAACCCTCAGAGTTGTCGTTAGAGCCGATAAGAGCCGATGGTTTAATCTTTTTGGAGTCAGAAGAATTAATCTTACATATTGAGTTCCAAACCGACCCTAAAGAGGATATTCCCTATAGAATGCTCGATTATGCCACAAGACTCTATCGACGCTATCAAGGCCAACCTATCTATCAGGTAGTGATTTATCTAAGGAAAAGTACCTTACCCCTAGTCAGACAGAATGACTATCAACAGGGAAAAACTTATCATCAATTTGAGGTGATTAGACTATGGGAACAACCCTATCAACCCTTATTGCAAGCACCTGGACTATTGCCCTTTGCTATACTAGGTCAAGCTGAGGAGCAAGAGAATTTACTGCGGCAAATCGCCCAAAAAATCGAACAAATCAGCGACAGTCGAGAACAAAGCAATCTGGCTGCCTCCACCGCAATTCTCGCCGGATTAGTATTAAACAAAGACATCATTCAACAATTGTTGAGGAAGGATATTATGAAAGAATCTGTCATCTATCAGGAAATCAAAGGGGAAGGAAGACAAGAAGGAGAGGCTAACCTGGTTTTACGTCTATTAAATCGGCGTATAGGGGGCATTTCTGCCGAATTATCCGCCAACATCCCAAGTCTTTCTCTAGAAAATTTAGAAAACTTAGGAGAAGCTTTATTAGATTTCCAGTCAGTAGAGGATTTAGAACAATGGCTAGAAAATGAGCGTTTTTAACTAATTTACTGCGGTTATTTTTCTTCTATTAATTCCCTCTATTAAGTACCTAAGCAAAATTAATTACACATATCTAACCACCTCTTGCCTCCTGCCTTTTGCCTTTTGCCTATCTTCACTAGGAAATTAATTTTGCACGACTACTTATCATTATGTCAGATCATCAAGCTAGTTATGCCGTCAATGCAATGTTAGGTCGATTGTATTTGAAAAATAAGGCGTTTCAGTCCCTAAGTTTTGAAGAACAACAGTCGATAGTTTTAGACATAATTAAAGAATCATTCCTTTGCGATGTCAATATCGGCGAAATTCTCAGCAATGAGTGTTTTTCTGATTTTGACGATGTGGAAGAACAGAGAACTATAGCAACGATATTTCAAATTTGTTCCTACTGTGGTCAAGCATCAGCTAACCTACAAGACTATGGAGATAATTTTAGCAAAGCAGGAATTTGTTCCGATTGTCTTGCCAAATATTTCCCCGATGGATATTAGAGATAATTTAATCTCAACCTAGGGATAATCAATATTCAACAATTGTTGAGGAAAGACATTATGAAAGAATCTGTCATCTATCAAGAAATCAAAGAGGAAGGAAGACAAGAAGGAGCCGTCAATTTGCTTCTACGTCTATTAAATCGGCGTATAGGTGGCATTTCTTCCGAATTATCCGCCAATATCCAAAGTCTTTCTCTAGAAAATTTAGAAAACTTAGGAGAAGCTTTATTAGATTTTCAATCAGTAGAGGACTTAGAACAATGGCTAGAAAATGAGCGTTTTTAACTAATTTACTGTCCAAATAAAACCGAACTATTGCCAGATCCTTGGAACAAGATCCAAGTCATCAGCAGATTAGATACAAAAATCGCTAAGAGCATAGTGACTACGGCTGCGGTCGTAGCTTGGCCGACTCCTTTAGCACCGCCATCGGTCGTTAAACCCCAATTACAGCCGATAATCGCAATTAAAGCCCCAAAAACCACCCCTTTAACCGGTCCACTCAGCACATCTCCCACGCGCAGGAAACCGCGAACCGAGTCGAGAAAAACTGAATTAGCAATTCCGTATAAACTTTGGCCGACCAGCAAACCGCTACCTAAACCGATCAGTAACGCCATAATACTCAAAGCGGGAACCATCAGACAACAGGCAATTAAACGGGGCAGCACCAGATATTCCACGGGATCGGTTTTGAGCATATAGAGTGCGTCGATCTGCTCTGTCACCTTCATGGTACCGATTTCCGCCGCAAAAGCCGATCCTACCCGACCGGCTACCACGATCGCCATCATAATCGGACAGAGTTCCCGACCGAGAGCCAGGGCCAAAATTCCCCCCACCATACTGCCAGCGCCCAAAGCTTGGAACTCCCGGGCCACTTGGATAGTAAAGATCATCCCGATCACCGCGGCCGTGATCATGGCGATAATCAGCGAGGCGGGCCCGGCTGCCACCATTTGTTCTTGGGTGACGCGCCAATCGGGTTGGCGTGTGAATAGGAAGTAAAAAACCCTGCCGGTTAATAGTACCGCTAACCAACAGCGCCGAAACCAGGAGCTTAATTCCTTGCTAAAAATTGCCAATAAATCCTTCATCGCCCTCAAAATCGATCGGACTAGAGAAAAGTCTATCCTGTTTTGTCTTCTGAGTTAGTTTCCCTCGACTACTTTTGTAGGTCTTCATTGGCCCGAAAAATCGCTTCTTGACCACCACTAGAAGCCACAAAACCCATAAAAGCTTTGACCGCTTCACTAGCAGGTTCTTTGTAAACGTAGTAAAGGGTACGCTGCCAGGGATAATTAGGTTCACTGGCTGAAATTCCGTCCACAGCGAGCGCCCTGACGGTTTTTTGGTCGGCAATTTGGCTATAGGTTGCGTAACTAATGCCATTCAGTCCCAAAACTCGCAAAATTGGGGTAGTGGCATCCCTCTCCATCATTTTAAAATTAGTTCCCCTACCAAATTCTCCCCCTTGCAGCACTTCCTGACGAAAACTTTGATAAGTGCCACTAATAGGAGGACGATTAATCACTTGAATAGTAGCAGCAGAACCGCCCACCTCCGACCAAGAGGTGATTTTTCCGGTAAAAATATCTTTAACTTGGGCAGTGGTTAACCCCCCCGCAAAGGGGTTTTTTACTCCCACCACAATAGCGATCGCATCTCGAACGATCGGACTAGAAGCCAATCCCTGAGAGCGTTCCGACTCGGTTAAAGGTCGTGACACCGCCGCAATATCGATCGCCCCCCGGGCCACTTCCTCTAATCCCCTATCAGATCCTTGAGCATTTGTCAAGACTTCTACCCCCTGAAATTTGGCCGTTAAAGCGGCTTTTAAGGCTTGATTAATCTGTACCATACTGGTAGAGCCGTTAATGCGAATTGTCGTGCCACTGGGGATAGAAGTCGGTGGGGCAAAACTGACCACTCCCTGGGGTGAGGGGGGAGGGGGTAAGGGAGAGGAGGCACTTTCCGATACCGGCGGTTTTTGCGGACTTTTACTGCTGCCACAGAGAAAGAATTCTTTACCGGCGGCACATTGACTTTGCAGCCAGAAGTAACCCCCACCTAAAATGCCCGCAGTGGCTAAAAGAGCGATTATTAAAGCAGTTGTTTCGTTTTTTTGAGACATACCCATCATTTGCTGACATTAGGGGGTCGATCGCCCCGACACCGGTGATCAATGGAAGTTTCGATGATATTATCTTAGTGCATGGAAATCCACTCTTGATTTAGGACTGTATATCATGACCCACGCACCTATATCCCCAGTCGTGCTGGTTATCCTTGATGGTTGGGGTTATCGCCCGCAAAGGTCGGATAATGCGATCGCAATGGCGAAAACCCCGATTATGGATAGTCTCTGGGAAGTGTATCCCCACACCTTAATCCGCACCTCCGCTAAGGATGTGGGACTACCAGAAGGACAGATGGGCAACTCGGAAGTTGGCCACCTGAATATCGGAGCGGGGCGGGTTGTACCACAAGAATTAGTACGAATTTCCGATGCGATCGAAGATGGTTCGATTCAACAAAATCAGGCTTTATTAAAACTCTGCGGGGAGATTCGCCCCAAAAAAAGCAAATTACACCTAATTGGTTTATGTTCTGAGGGGGGAGTCCATTCCCATCTCGATCACTTACTGGGATTATTAGACTTAGCGAAAGTGCAAGGGATTAGCGATGTCTGCATTCATGTCATCACCGATGGTCGCGATACTAATGTCACCGACGGAATGCCAGCTATTAAACGGATTCAAGAACATATTAATAAAATCAGTCTCGGTCGCCTGGTGACTCTCAGTGGCCGTTATTATGCCATGGATCGGGATCGCCGTTGGGATCGGGTGGAAAAAGCCTATAACGTGATGACCAGTGATCAAGGTATCGACGGGCGATCGATTACTGAAGTATTACAGGCATTTTATGATCAAAATATTACCGATGAATTTATTCCCCCCACCAGAATTGCCCCGGGGGCGATCGAAGCGGGCGATGGGGTGATATTCTATAATTTCCGTCCCGATCGAGCTAGACAGTTATGTTATGCCCTGACTATGCCCGATTTTGAAGATTTCGATCGAGATTTAATTTCTCCGCTCAGTTTTGTCACTTTCACCCAATACGATCCGAAATTACCGGTAGATGTGGCCTTTGCTCCCCAGAATTTAAATAATATTTTAGGACAGGTGATCGCTCAACAGGGATTAAAACAGTTTCGTTGTGCGGAAACCGAAAAATATCCCCACGTCACCTACTTTTTTAATGGGGGGTTAGAAAAACCCTTTGAGGGAGAAGTGCGCGAATTAATTCCTAGTCCAAAAGTCGCCACCTATGACCAAGCGCCGGCCATGTCGGCAGCCGCGGTGACAGCAGCGGTCTCTGCGGCGATCGAACAGGGGATCTATAGTCTCGTGGTGGTCAATTACGCTAACCCCGATATGGTGGGTCATACGGGCATTTTAGACGCGGCCATGAAAGCAGTGGAAACGGTGGATCTATGCTTGGCTAAGTTGTTAAGTAGCATCAATAAATTGGGGGGAACAGTGTTAATCACTGCCGACCACGGTAACGCGGAAACGATGGTGGATGAGTCGGGTAATCCTTGGACGGCCCACACGACTAATCCCGTTCCTTTAATTTTAATTGAAGGGGAACAAAGAAAAATCCCCGGCCACGGTGGCGATGTGCAGCTGCGGGATGATGGTCGTTTAGCCGATATTGCCCCCACTATCCTGGAAATTCTCTCTATTCCCGTCCCAGTAGAAATGACTGGGCGATCGCTGATTAAACCGGCCGAAGTGGAAATTAAAGCCAGTCGCACTCCCGTCCGCATCTCGCTTTAACAGTGATCAGTAATCAGTAATCAGTCATCAGTGGAAATAATTAAAAAATTGGCTAATTAGGGTTTGCGGCAAAAAGTACGGGCGAAGCATTCGGATAGAAAATCTCCGGTTTCACCGATAGGTTATTGCCCGAATGCTTCGCCCCTACAGGACGCGGGCCGATGAAAACGCAAGGTTTGGAAGCACGATTCTCTCAAAATCTTGCACCTGTTTCGCGAAACAAGACCCTAAAACCCTTACCTCGTCTATATTTCACCATTATTCAGCAAGCCCTAATTAGCAGAAAAATGACCAATAAAAACCGCTCTCTAACAGTCATGGTGATCAGCAAATCTTATCGAAGAAAGGGCGTAGGGCATCTTTGAATGTAAGATAATGAACATTTTTCAGCCAATTTCCGAGAGAGCCATAAAAATTTAACACTTACCTCTGATAACTGATAACTGATAACTGATAACTGATCATAACTGCTATACTTTGTAATGGAAAATAGAGAGTAATAATCATGACAGTGGTGCTGGTAGTACAGATTATTTGGGCGCTGGCGGCGGCCTTTCTGGCGATTTTGGTGTTATTACACAGTCCCAAAGGGGATGGTATTGGCGGTATTGGCGGTCAATCACAGATTTTTACCAGCGCAAAAACGGCGGAAAAAACCTTAAATCAGGTGACTTGGGCCTTGGGGACGGTATTTATCACCCTAACTATTGTACTGAGCGCCGGCTGGTTAAATCGCTAAATGCTAAGAGGTCGGTTCTCTTTTCTAGGACTCGCAGCCTTGGCGAGTCTTTTGCTGTTTTCCTATTCTTTGATCGCCGACAGTCGATCGCTACCAGAGTTAAAAACCCATCCTTTACCCGCTAATTTAGCCCAATGGCAAGAGCAAAACCAGTCCGGGGATTATTTTGATGCTGTGGAAATCAGCCCCGTGGGGGCGTTGATTTGGTCGCAATTTCCCGTGAAGATTTACGTTCATAGCGATCGCAGTTCTTGGCTGAGTTTAGTACAACAGGCGATCGCTGAATGGGGGCAGTATTTGCCGATCGAGTTGGTAAATCGGGCAGAATTGGCCGATATCCTCATTAAACGAGAGTTACCGCCGTCGGGAGTTCGTTTTAATGCCGAAACCGGCAAGTTAGAACTGCCTCGGGTGCGTTCTGCCGTAACACAATACGAGATTTTTGTCAAGGAAAATCGCTTAACTCATCGGATGAGTATCCAGATTAGTCCTAATTTAGCCGATCGGTCGGCCTTAGCGGCAGCGCGGCACGAATTAGGTCACGCTTTGGGAATTTGGGGTCATAGTCCCCTGGAGACGGATGTGATGTATTTCGCTCAAACTAGAGATATTGCCCCGATTTCTAGCCGGGATATTAACACTTTAAAAAAGGTTTATCAGCAGCCAACTAAGTTAGGTTGGCAGATGGATCAGCTAGGGTATCTAATGCCTCGTTAAGTTAAACTCCCCATCATCGAAAATTTGGGTCTGAAACCCCGTCGTTCTACGACGGCTTTACTGTTAAATATTAGAACATTTACGAAATATATGCTAGAATGCTCAAGGGGTGACAAAGGGGTTCAAAGGTAATCAAGATAAAGACTCTAGCCAAATGAACCCAAAAGAAATAGAGTGGTTGAGACAACCACCCAAAATTTCAATATGTTACCATCATTCTATCAGGCCTGTTTACAAG